>JBAYZM010000335.1:0-2511 GCA_041672515.1 Arcobacteraceae bacterium | reverse complement strand
ACCACATTAACAAAGGACTTAAACTATGAGTATCTTAAGCAATTTTGTTAAAGAGTTCAAAACAACCTACGCCAAAAAAGAGGAAGTTTACGAAGAAGGATTAGTGGGTGATATTAAACGCATTAAAGCAGCTTTGCTTGACCCAAAATTTATGCCCTCTTCTAAACTTGAAGCCATTTTAGACAAACAATTAAGACGAGCACGTTATCCAATGGAAGTTGCCATTACGGGACAATTTAGTGCGGGAAAATCAACTTTTTTAAATGCCTTGTTATCAAAAAATATTTTACCCACAGGAATTACACCCGTAACTTCAAAAGTCAATTTTATTAACTATGGGGAAGAGTATAAACTCAAAATCACCTATAAATCTGGCGCCGAAGAGTATCACAGCATTGAAAATATTGCTGCGTTTACCGATCAGCGACAAAAAGATACGGACGACATTAAATATCTTACGCTTTATGCACCAATGGACATTTTAAAAGACATTTCCTTTGTCGATACCCCAGGATTAAACTCTCAAAGTCAAAGCGACACCGATACGACTAAAAGTGTTTTACGAGATGTGGGAGGAATTATTTGGTTAACGCTTATTGATAATGCCGGAAAACTCAGTGAAGCGAAGATTTTAGAAGAGTATATGCAACAATTTAAAAATAAATCGTTGTGTGTACTCAATCAAAAAGATAAATTTACGCCCGAACAAGTCGATACCACGGTCAAATATATCAAAGACAAATTTGGTAAATTTTTTGCCCAAGTCACGCCTATTTCAGCAAAATTGGCGTTGGAAGGAAGAGCATTACACCAAGATGTTTTACTGAAAACACAATACGATAAAATCATTGATGAATTTAAACACGATTTGTGGGAAAAAGATGTCGACAATTTAGCCTTTTTTGAAGAAAAATTTAAAGCCTATAAAAAAGAGATTATCAAAATCCAAAACACCGATACCAGTGAAAACGTGCAACTCATTAAAGAATCAAATATTCAAGAAGTCTTAGATTTTATCAACAATACCATAAGACCCCAAGCAGCTGAAGCCAAAGAATATGCGATTAAAAAAGATTTACGAAGTTTTTGTGATATTTTAATCAAAGAGTATTACACTATTATTGGAGTATTTGAGAGTTTATCGGATATTTTAAAAGAGAGTCAAGAAGAGATTTTAGCCGAGTTTGATGCCATTCATAAAACTTACTCTAAAGAGCTGTTTGCCATTTATAATGCCCTTGAATCTATCATGGAAACCATGTCCAATGTGACCTACAAAAACATCAAAAAACAAAAAGCCTACCGCTATGAGACAAAAAACTCTTTTTTAAGTAAAGACAGCTACGAAAAAATCGAGTACGAAACCTATTGGATTGATTCAGACAACATTTACAAAAACCTCTTTTACGACGACCAAACCATCGATAAAATGTTTAAAAAAGCCATCAAAGATTTAAAACAAGTGCAACTGGATTGTGATGTGGCATTTAGAAATGTCTACCGAACGCTCAAACACAAAGTTCAACGATGGCAAGAACCGTATGAACTGATTAAAAAACAACGAGAAATTGCCTCGGATTCTGAGTTTTCAGCCACACGACACTTTGCCGCAAAAGTGTATGAAAATATTTTAAGAGACTACCATCGAGCCATTTTAGAAAATATTTCCGCACTTAGAAAAAAGTTTGCCTATTTTAATGGTGCATTGAGTTACAGCTATATTCAAACCACCCAAGCCACCATCGCACATTTTGAACAACAAATTGCTGAATCGATTGCTTTGTATGAAAAAGAGCCCACAAAGTTTCATATTTATCATCCACGAGAAGATGAACTTTTGACCAAATTCAGAGTCAATTTTGGGTTTGAAAAAATCGAAGACTTTTTAACCTCCAAACGAAACTATTTGTTTAAAGTGGTTAAATATTCCAAAGAGCAATATTTGGAAATCAATCAAGGCAGAATTGAGTTTGTGTTATCCAAACAAAATGAGTATCTGGGAAAAATCGAAGATTTAAAAACGATTCAAGAGAATATTTAAAAGAAGAGTTTAGTTAACTCTTCTTTTTTTACTGCTTATCACAATTAAAATAACCCCTATAACTGCTGCTAAAAATGAGGCAAAAAAGACTCCCAATTTCACAGCAGCTATGAGTGTTTCATCATCAAACGCCAAGTGCGTAATGAAAATCGACATGGTAAATCCAATACCGCCTAAAAATCCAACGGCAAGGACATCAAACCAACTCATTTCATCAGGTTTAGTGATGAGTTTCATTTTTGTAGCTAAATAAGTAAATCCGAAAATACCAATGGGTTTTCCGATTAATAATCCTAACACTACTCCTAAAACAATCATAAAATGCTGCGATACAGACGACAAATCAATAATAACGCCTGCATTGGAAAAGGCAAACAAGGGCATGATAAAAAAGGCTGAAAAGTTGTGTAAATTGTGTTCTAACTTGACCAAAGGATTTTGCACATTGTCGTAATTATAAGCGATATTTT
>JBAYZM010000334.1:0-2521 GCA_041672515.1 Arcobacteraceae bacterium | reverse complement strand
CTTAAGTTTTTTACCAATTGTAAGCCGTTCATTTTTGGCATATTCCAATCGGTTAAAACTAAATCATATGTTGTAGATTTTAATTGCCCTAACGCGTCCATACCGTCAACTGCTAATCCAATATAATCTTCGTCAATTCCAATTTGTTTTACAACACTTGAAATGATTCTTCTCATTGTTGAACTGTCATCAACTATCATAACTTTTATATTCATTTCGTTTCCTACTGGAAGATAAGTATTTACTTTGTAAAAACTTTTATTTACACAAGTATTAATTATAGCATTATAATATTTAAAAACTTAATAAAATAATTATTTTCCTTAAAAATCACACATTTTTTGTAAAAAATTAGAAATAAATTAGAAATATATAAGAATTATTGGAGCTACTTATTATTTTTAATAAAGAATTTTTTTGATAGAGTATAAAAACAAGGATTTAAAATGAGTAATATGGATGTTATTTTACTGCTGTTAATTATTATTTTAATAGGATTATTTATTTTTAGGAATAAAACAGTTGTTGTAAAGAAATCTTCTGTTATGAAAAAAGAAGAGATTATTTATGCCTATCAACAAGAACTTCAAAGGCTTATTGAAAATTGGAAAGAAAACCCAGAGCGACTAAAACAAGAAAAGTTAAATTTTATAAAAAATGTCAATACTCAATTAAATAAGAATATTTTCTTCACTCAAGATGAAATAAAGAAAATAATTTATGAACTGACTTTGTTATAACCTATTTTACAAGATTGATTCGATATAATAACGGAATATATCGTATGAAATACAGGAGGTGTGAAATGAAATTGCAAGGTGTAACCATTGATTTTAATGACAGAAAAACATGTGGGCTTCTTCCTGAATTATGTTTAAAATGGGATGAAAAATTCGATGCATTGGAAGACAACGAAGAGTTGTTAAAGTATTGGGAAAACAGTTTAAACAAAGTTCTTGCAAAAACACACAATGTTGTTAGTGGGAATGTGGGTTCAAAATCGATTGTTTATTCCAATGATGAAGAAGCCGTTGCACTTATTAAAGAGGTATTTAGCAATTTAGAGCTTAAAACCATTGACTATGAAGACATTATGAAATGTGAACATTGCTTAAAGTATGACTATTTGAATAAAGAGTTCAATAACGTCTAATAAAAATTAGAAAATTGAGCCGTAACAGTCAGAATTTAATTACAATTTAACGAAAATTAATATACTCTACGAAAAGATTATAAAGGGTTTTTAACACTATGGATAAGATTGAATCAGTCAATATATTAAAATTAAATTTTTTAGAACTATGGAAAAATATTTCAGATGAAGAGACACAATCTTTAATCTTATTTACGAATACTACGGTTATAGAAAATAAAATCAAAAACTATTGCACCGAAGCTTTTCCTCTTGAGAAAGTCCTTTTAACTTTTCACTCCTATGCTTCTATTGCCTATCTTTCGGCTGAATTAATTGTCAATGCAAAAATATTTTTTGATACAAAAAAACAGATGTACATTTTGCTTGCTCGAAAAATAATTGATAATACTTTGATGTTTTCCATTGTTTACTCCAACATCAAAGAACTTGGTAAATATCCTGCTTTTGGAATTTCTGTTGATAATATGATTGAATTTCTTGAAAGCGATAATGCCATTGAACAACTCAAAGAGTATTACTTAAATCATACAAAATAAACCTTACTCTCTCTTAATTTTGTTGTAATTTTAGATTATGTAAGATAGTGCTAAAGTACAATTTAAGGAGCCAATCATGAATCCCATTATAAAAAAAGAGTTCAATACGATTCAAAAAGAGTTGTTAAAAGAGGGCATTTCAAGAAGAGATGCTTTAAAACTTTTAGCGGCTTCGGGTTTTTTATTAACGGCTTACGATAACGCAGAAGCTCAAACTCTCAATGCCTCGCAAATCAGTGCCAAAATTGTTATCGTCGGTGGTGGATTGGCTGGTATTTCAACTGCTGCACGATTAAAATCATTGGCTTCTAATTTAGATATTACGATTATTGAACCCAATTTAAAATCCGTTTCGTATCAACCAGGCAATACTTTTATTGGGGCTGGCTTATATCAAAAAAGCGATGTAATGTACAATACTCTGGACTTTCTTCCTGAAGGGGTTACGTTTATCAATGAAAAAGTGATTGATTTTTATCCTGATAATAATCAAGTCGTTACCAGTCAAAAAGAGGTTATTGGGTATGATTTTTTAGTTGTTTGTGCCGGGATGACATTGGATTTCTCTTCAATAAAAGGATTGGAAGAGTTAGATGAAATCTATACGCTTGATGAAACTTCTAAAATCAATGATTTTTTTAAAGATACGATGACAAGTACGGTTTACAATGTTAACAGCGCCGAACAGACATGGAAAAATATGCAAACGGTTATTCATGAAGCCAAACAAGGAAAACAGCTTAAGGCTATTTTTAATCATCCTGATACGGCGATTAAATGTGGTGGGGCGCCTAAAAAAATGATGTATTTGATGAATGCACGATTGCAA
>JBAYZM010000333.1:0-2530 GCA_041672515.1 Arcobacteraceae bacterium | reverse complement strand
GTTGATTATTCAATGGTATATTTTCCACGTACTTTATTGTGGTTTAAACGATTGCGTTGTTTTACATACATGTGGAAACAAACACTTATCACACTCTGGTTTAACCGCTTTACACGTATATCGCCCAAACAGTACCATGGCTTGGTGAAAGATGTGTAGATCACCTTTGAGCTTTTTGACCAAATCTGCCTCGGTTTGTTCGACTGTTTTTCCATCACTCAATCCTAAACGGTGTGAGACTCTGAATACGTGAGTATCTACCGCCATAAGATTTGCCCCTTCAGATTCAATCATAAAAACATTGGCAGTTTTATTTCCCACCCCTGCAAGGCTCATCAACTGCTTAGTATCATGAGGAATATCACCCCCATGAGATTGAACCACACTTCGAGCCATTTTGATAATATTTTGCGATTTGTTGTTAAAAAAAGAACAAGACTTCAACAACTCTTTGACCTCATCAAGTGAAGCCTCCGCCAAATCAAAAGCCGTAGGATACTTTTCAAATAAAGCAGGTGTGATAATATTCACCCGCTTATCCGTACATTGAGCGGACAATATAATCGCAATTAAAAGTTCATAATCATTTTTATAATGTAATTCCGTCACCGCTTCACTAAAATGTTTTTGGAATTCTTCTTTAATGATTTGTATTTCAGCTTTGGTGGCTTTTTTCATATTTTGTACCCTATAAAAATTTATCCAAGATTTAAATCAAAGTTTCTTAATTTTCTCAATCTCATCACGAAGACGTATCGCCTCTTCAAAGTTTAAATCTGACGCCGCTTTTTTCATCTGTTTATTTAACTCGATCAACATTTTTTTACGCTCACTCGCTGGCATTTTATCGAGCTTATCCAACTTATTGGCAACTTCATCGTACTCTTCTAGTTTTAAATTTTCATCTAAGGTTCGGATGGTACTTTTTGGCGTAATGCCATGCTCTTTATTGTGGGCTTCTTGAATGGCACGACGATCATTGGTGACATCAATGGCAAACTGCATGGAATCAGTAATACGTTTGGCATATAAAATGACTCGTCCATTTTGGTTTCTTGCAGCACGTCCAATGGTTTGTATTAGAGATGTACGACTCCTTAAAAACCCTTCTTTGTCGGCATCTAAAATGGCGACTAAAGAAGTTTCTGGAATATCAAGCCCTTCTCTTAAAAGGTTGATTCCCACGAGTACATCAAACTCCCCTTTTCGTAAAGCACGTATGATTTGGTTTCGTTCAATGGCATCAATTTCTGAGTGCATGTATCGAATACGAATGCCCAAATCTGCATAATACGCCGTGAGTTCTTCTGCCATTTTTTTGGTTAAAACCGTCACTAAAACCCGTTCATTGCGTGCTGCTATTTTTTTGATTTCATCGTGCAAATCTTCAACTTGAAATTCACTGTTTTTAATATCAATGACAGGATCAAGCAATCCAGTTGGACGGATAACTTGCCTTGCAACCACTGAACTCATAGAGGTTTCAAGCTCATTTGGGGTGGCACTGACAAACAAATAAAAAGGTGCTTTATGAATAAATTCATCAAACATCAAAGGACGGTTATCTAAAGCACTGGGAAGTCTGAATCCATACTCCACCAAGACCTCTTTTCGGCTTCGGTCCGCTGCGTGCATTCCACGAAATTGAGGCAATGAAACGTGTGACTCATCAACAATGAGTAAAAAATCTTCATCGAGTTGTTCAAAATAATCCAAAAGAGAGTACGGCGTTTCACCGGGTTTTTTATCCGTTAGAAGTCGGGCATAGTTCTCAATCCCTTTACACATTCCCGTACCTTCTATCATCTCCAAATCAAACTCGACTCGCTGTTTAAGACGTTGATACTCAACGAGTTTATCTTCGGCTTTATAAAATGCCAACCGTTCATCGAGTTCTCGTTCAATCTCTTTGACCGCCTTGGCAAGTCTGTCTTGAGAAACAACAAATGGATTCACCGAATAAATCGTAGCATCTTTTAAATCTTTAACTTTATTGTTGGTTAAGTACTCATGCACACTGATACTCTCAACCTCATCGCCAAAAAATTCAATCCTTATAAACTCATCTTCCCAATAGGCAGGAAAAACATCTATCACATCGCCATTGACTCTAAAGTCCGATCGGTCAAAAAACTTGTCGTTGCGTTTATACCCCATTTCAACGAGTTTTAACAACATTTGCCGTTGAGAGTATTCAAAACCCACTTGCAATTTTTGTACATTGGCTTTGTATTCACTGGGATTTCCCAAACCATAGTTCGCAGATACGGAAGCGATGACAATGACATCATTAAATGAAAGCAGTGATGAAGTCGCACTCAAACGCAACCTCTCCAACTCTTCGTTGATGGAACTGTCTTTTTCAATAAACAAATCACTTCTGGGAATATAGGCTTCGGGTTGATAATAGTCATAGTACGAAATAAAATACTCCACATGATTGTTGGGAAAAAACTGCCGAAATTCACTGTAAAGTTGTGCAGCAAGGGTTTTATTGTGCGTCATAATCAGTGTGGGTTTTTGCGTTCTT
>JBAYZM010000332.1:0-2532 GCA_041672515.1 Arcobacteraceae bacterium | reverse complement strand
ATCGGGGATATTTTTAGCCACTTCTTTGTAAATTGGCATTAAATTAACAATTTCCGTTTTGCGGCTTCCGGGCATAAATACAATTTTGCCACTTTGGGTGAGTGCATTTTTGTACTCTTGAATTTCATCCAATAAAGGATGCCCCACATAGTGGATTTTTTCTTGTTGGCTATAAAGGGCTTTTTCAAAGGGTAAAATGGAGCAAAGCGTGTCGCAATAGGTTTCGATTTTGGCAATTCTGCCTTTTTTCCAAGCCCATGCTTGGGGTAAAATGTAGTAAATAATCTCTTTAGTGGGGTAGAGTTTTTTGATTTTTTTTGCCAAAGGAAGATTAAATCCCGAAGCGTCCATGAGTAAAATTTTGTCCGCTTGCTTTGCAAGCTTGGCCATTTGGCTGTTGAGTTTTAGGAAAAATGGCAGTTTTTTAAGCGCATCGGTAAATCCCATAACGGCTAAAGAAGTGACATCGTACGTAGGATTGCCCAAACTTTTATCAAAAATTCCCAGCATCTCAACATCGGGGCTTAAATATTTTTTTAACTCTTTTAAATGAATATTAGAAGAGGTCTCCATGGCACATACGAGCAGTTTCATACAATTCCTTTTAATAAAATGGTTTCTCTAATGTCTTCAAAAATGGTTGTTTGCAGTTGTATGTCAATTTTGCACTCATTGGGAATAGTATCTACAATGGCAATCACACTTAAATCGTAGGCATTTTGTGTGAGTTTATGCCGTGCATTCAATTCTTCTTCAAAGGTTAATGGGTTTTTTAACAGTTCCTGCACATTGTGGTAGTGGGTGTGAGCTATGGTATTAAAATAACAAAGTTCAAGCAGTTTAACATCTTCTTTGTTTAAGTAGTGCAACCCTTGATGCACATACTCCACTTTGCCACTGGTTTTGTCTTTATTCAATGTCGAATAACATAAAATGTATGAAGGTACAACGTGTTTATTCATCTGAACCAAACCGTGTAAAAGACGATAGTTTAAAAAGCGTGTTTTGACCAAAAGGTACGGGATGTTTTTCTCTTCTAAGCTGTTTCGTTGCGTGTATAATGCATAACGTTCTTCGATACTTTGCGGTAAAATTTGCCGATTTAAAGGCAACATCATTTCATCAAGCAGTCTATTTTGTTGCTCTCTTTGAGGTTTTAATCCAAACAAACAACCGCAATAGTTTTGTCGGTAAAGTTTGTTTTGTTTGACGGCATCTGATTGAAGTTGCGTGCCACTTCCACTTCGGTAATCTTTGAAAATAAACTCCAATTGGTGCTCTTTTGCCAAGGCATTACCAATGCTTTCAAGTTTATCTTGCGATTTTTTTGGAGAGATTAACAAGGTGGTTGTAAAACGTGTGTGTCCTAACTCTTTGGCTTTTAGGGCGGTATTTTTAAGTCGCTCATCAAAACATACTGTACAACGATCCCCTTTTTCAGGTTCATTCTCTAAACCTTTAACCGCACCAAGCCAATTTTCTAAATCGTATGCTCCTTCAAGCAGTTCGATACCCAGCTTTTTACACGAAAACTCTACATCCAATAATCGAAGGGCATATTCACTGTAGGGGTGAATATTGGGGTCATAAAAATATCCCACGACCGTTTCATCGGGGAATTCTTCTTTAATTTTTTCCAAAAAGTAGTGACTATCAACGGAACAACAAATATGTACAAGCACAAAAACTCCTAAAATTTAAGCGTATTATAGTAGAATTTTACAAAATAATTTTAAAGGTCAATCCTATAAAAACATCTATCAAGTTCATTTTAATCGCGTTTGCTTTAAGTGCATGTTCTGTTAAAGAACCCCAACTCTCGCAAGGGGCGACGATTTTAATTAAAACACCCACGATGAAATTTTATGATAAAGGGATTATTAAAAAATACCCCAATCATACACAAGTGGCTATTTTTTCTGCGGGAAATGCGGTGTTAGAACTTAAAATTTATAGCGACCGAATTTGTAAAGATACCTTTGAGTGCCAAACCTTACCCAGTTTTAATGCCCAACATTTAAACAGTGCTTACGAGGATAATTTTATCAAAAACCTTTTTGACCAAGAAGACAAAGTCATTGTGTTTGAAGATAAACCCAATAAAATTGTCATTAAAATTGTAAAAGATTAAGCCTCCAAATCATCCAACGTTTGAGGCTCTCCAAAAAAGTAGCCTTGAGAGTAATCAATCCCTATTTTTTTAACGGCATTGTAGACATTTTGTGAGTGAATGTACTCAGCAATCGTTTCAATACCCATTTTCTTAGCAAAGTCTAAAATGGTTTGTGTGACCAACTGCGATTTTTTATTGGTGTCAATATCTTTAATCATTGAAGCATCAATTTTGATGTAATCCACTTTGAGCTTCATAAGGTACTCAAAGTTGGAGTATCCTGTACCAAAATCATCGATGGCAATTTTGGCGCCATAGCTTTTTACTTTGGTAATAAAATTGCTCACTTCTTCAAAATTTTCAATCCCCTCAGACTCAATGAGTTCAAAAACCACACGATCACCCAGTTTATACTCTTG
>JBAYZM010000331.1:0-2541 GCA_041672515.1 Arcobacteraceae bacterium | reverse complement strand
ACCCCCTTGATAAGGACTCATCGCATCAAGCAACTCTTTTTTTCCATAAATTGCCCCAATACCAGTAGGTCCAAATACTTTATGTCCTGAAAAGACATAAAAATCGGTATCTAAATCTTGTACATCAACTTTAATATGTGAAACAGCTTGTGCTCCATCTATAAGTACTTTTGCACCATATCGATGCGCTATTTGAACTACCTCTTTTATGGGTGTTACGGTTCCTAAAGCATTGGATACATGCGAAATAGAGACCAATTTTGTTCTTGAACTTAAAAGTTGTTCAAACTCATTAAGCAAAATTTGACCACTCTCATCGACAGGTATGACTTTAAGTTTAGCTCCTGTTTGAGTTGCTAAAATTTGCCAAGGAACAATATTGGCATGGTGTTCCAAATTTGAAACAATAATCTCATCGCCTGCGCCAATGTTATCTTTCCCGTAAGTTTGAGCGATTAAGTTAATGGCTTCGGTTGCCCCTCGTACAAAAACAATCTGGCTTGAACTTGAAGCATTTAAAAAATCCCTCACCTTATCTCTAGCACCCTCATAAGCATCGGTTGCTTTGGTAGCTAATGTATGCGCCCCGCGGTGAATATTTGAGTTTTCATTTTTATAAAAATAACTCACACGGTCAATCACACTGTTTGGCTTTTGCGTCGTTGCAGCATTATCTAACCAAATAAGAAAATTCTTACCATCAATTTTTTCATTTAAAATGGGAAAATCTTTTCGTATGGATTGCACATCAAAAAAATCAGCTTTTGCAGACGGGGAAGAAACCAACTGGATATTTTCATACTGTGTTGGAAAAAGTTTACTCACATAAGTATCATCATAAAACTTTGTCTCAAGCACTTTTTCATAATCAAAACCCGATAGAATCGAGCTTTGATTTGAAGCATTAAAATGCTCATTTGCCAAAATATTAATTTGATTCTCAAAAAATTGATTATCAAATGATTTAAAATTAATCTCGGTACTCATAATAGTTCCCCACATCGACATCTTCTAAAACCGCAATGGCATCTTTAGTCAAAATAGCAGCAGAACAATAAAGAGATAATAAATATGAACCCACTCCATCTTTGTCTATTCCTCTAAATCGTACCGACAATCCACGAGATTGCTCATTAGGAAGATTGTTTTGAAACAGTCCAATAACACCTTGTTTAGCTTCACCTGTTCTTACAAGTAAAATATTGGTTTTACCCGCTTGTGATTTTGGCTCTTTTAATCCATCTACAAAGAGTTTATTTGTAGGAATAATAGGAATGCCTCTCCAGCTTAAAAATGAGCTTCCAAACAGATTTATCGTTGGAGGTGGAACTCCTCTTCTTGTAGCTTCTCTTCCAAATGCGGCAATAGCTCTTGGATGGGCTAAGAAAAATGAAGGTTCTTTCCATACTTTTGAGATTAACTCATCTAAATCATCTGGCGTTGGGCTTCCATTTGCACTGCGTGTTTTAATTCGTTGAGACTCATCAATATTTTTTAGCAATCCATAATCATCGTTGTTAATAAGTTCACTCTCTTGTCTCTCTTTGATGCTTTCAATGGCTAATCGTAATTGCTCTTGAATTTGCTCAGTAGGTGAACTGTATAAATCTGATATTTTCGTATTGACATTAATAATGGTTGAAATTGAGTTTAAGTTATACTCTCTTGGATTTGCTTCATAATCGACAAAACCCTCTGGAATTTTTGCATGAATTTTTTGAGAGCATAAAGTATCAAGTGGAGTATCTCCCTCTTTGACTTTATTGAGTCTAAAAATTCCTATATCTAAAGCTTTCCAATCCAAAAGTCGTGTTACCCATCTTGGAGTAAGTGAATCAAACTGAGGCAATGTTTTCGTAACATCTGCCAACTGGTAGGCTGCTTTTGCACCTAAACTTGTGATTTTATTTTCTTCTGCCATTTTTCTTCCTTTTTTAAATTTAATATCGTGCCATGGTGTAATCTATATCATTAGCCCAAGAGGTAATTCCACCTTTTAAACTATAGATTTCACCTGCATAACCATCTTCTTTAAGCTGTCTGATAACTTCTGCACTTAAAAGTCCAATTTTACAAACCACTACGACCTTTTTTGAAGAGTCAAGTTCATCTTTTCTTCTAACTAATTGCCCAAAAGGGATTGCTTTTGTTCCATCAATTTTGCCCAGTTGTAACTCATGAGGTTGTCGTATGTCAATAATCTGAACACTTCTTTTTTCGTTAATAAGATTTTTCAAATCAATCGCACTCATCTCATCAACGGCAACTAAATGTTCTTTACTTTTTAATCCACAAAACTCTTCATAATCAATGAGTTGTGTCACAGTAGGATGTTCACCACACACAGGACACTCTTTCTCTTTTTTAAGTTTTAACTCTAAAAACCGCATTTTGAGTGCATCAAAAGTCAATAATCTTCCACTTAAAACTTCACCGATGCCTAAAATGAGTTTAATGGTTTCATTGGCTTGAATTGTTCCAATGATTCCTGGTAATACTCCAATAACTCCACCCTCAGCGCAAGAAGGCACCAGTCCCACA
>JBAYZM010000330.1:0-2547 GCA_041672515.1 Arcobacteraceae bacterium | reverse complement strand
TATTTTTTTTTAATAAATTGCAAAGCTATCATGGAGTGAATAATATCACCCATTGCCGATAGTTTAACTATGGCAACTTTTTTAATTGTGTTGTTTAGCATAATCTCTTTTAATTAAAATAATTGGAGTTCTAAATTGTTTGGTAATTCAATTTTATCTAAAGTAGATTGTACCAAATAAGAGATTTCATCTGCTTTAATTATAAGGGTATTATTCTTTAATATGTAGTCGTATTTTGTTCGTGAATAGTCTTGATTGAGACAAAGATTTAAGCTCATCATAAAACTCAACCATTGTAACTCTTCTAAAGAAAGGAGCAACTTTTCAAAAGCCATAATGTCTTTGTATTTGGGTAAGGTTTTTTTAGAAAATTTAATAATATGAGCGATTGTTACTCTTGAAGTGTGTAAAAAATCGTAGTTTAAACCATTTAAAATAAAATCAAATGTGTTATCATTGGCTTTATAAAAATTCAACGTGCTTCCAATCGAGTGGAGTTTGGATGCAATGACTAAAAAAGTTCGATATTTTCTGTCCAGTTGATGTAAAGAAGCTAACGCATCAAAGATTTTGCCAGCATTGTTTCCAAAATAGGCTGTTTGTTTGGAATCCAACTCAAAGCGGTCTAACAAGCTTTTGACACTGGGATTAAAATTAGCTGGGAATTTGTAGTTTGAGGTTCGTAAAATATCGGTTAAATAAACCCCTTCTCGAACACCTACTCCAGAAGTAATGACCTTTTTTATTTTTAACTCTTCTAAAATTGTGTCAAAAATAAATGTTCCCTCACAAATGGTGTCAAAACGCTCTTTTTTAACGCCTATCTCTTTTAATTCATCGCAACTGTTAGCATGAATTATCTTCTCAAAAAGCTTCTTTTGCTCGGAATACGCATAGGTAAATCCATGAATGACATCCAAAGGATAATTCTCATTTTGCATAATGACTTTTCCCAAAGCCCTTATGGTTCCACCAATTCCCACACACATTAATGGAATTTCAATATTCAACGCATCGATGATTTGAAGTTCTTTTAAAATATACTCTTTGGCACCTTGGATATTTTTTTTACTAAAAAAAAGCTCTTTGATACGAACTGTTCCAATGTTTAAAGAGATACTTTTAACAATTTTTCCCTCTTTAATAAAACAAAGTTCAGTAGAACCCCCACCAATATCCATTGTGACAAACTCATTTTGATGCAATAAATTAACAGCAGCCACTCCGCCATAAAAAGCCTCTTTTTCACCATCAATAACTTTAATATTCAGTTTTAAATCATTTCTGATTTTATTTAAAAAAATATTGGCATTGGGGGCGTCTCGTAAGGCAGAAGTAGCCACACAGATAACTTTTCGTGATTTGAGTGATTGGGATATGTTCAGGAAAGACTTCAATGAATCATACGCCCTTTGTAAAGGAACCGGCTGTAAGTTTCCACCATTTTCATAGCAACCTTCAGATATTTTGACTTTGCTTTTGGTTTCATTGAGTAAATGAAACGCAAATCGGCTGCTCTTTTGAAATACAACCATTCGCATTGAGTTAGACCCAATGTCGATAACAGTTGTAATTTTAGCCATATATTATAACTCTTCTTCTTGAAGCTGTTCAAATTTAAATTTTAACTCTTCCATTGTTTCTTGATTATCTGGGTCAATAATAATACAATCAACCGGACACACTTCTACACAGGCTGGCTCTTCATAATGTCCTACGCACTCTGTACATCTGTCTGGATCAATAATATAAATTGGATCCCCTTCTTCAATTGCCATATTAGGACACTCATCTCTACAAGCATCACACGCAATACATTCATCAGTTATTATTAAAGACATATTTGGTTCCTAAGATAAAAATTATTCATTGGATTTATAACCTATTGTTTATTAATTATTCTTTAATTTTTCTGAAATTTAAGATATTTTTAAAAAGTAAAATAATAGGAAATCATATATGAGCATATTATTGCTCATATATGACATGTTTATGCTAAAGCTTTGATAATCTCTTTAGCAGCATCTCGACCATCTGCCGCAGCTGTTACGGCTAAATGAGCGCCTCTTTGGCAATCTCCACCCGCATAGATTTTAGGGTTTGATGTTTTAAAATTATTCGTAACAATTCCACCCCACGCATTGGTTTGAACATTTGATTCATTTAAAAAAGCAGGCACTTCAGGTGAAAAACCAAGGGCTAAAATCACCACATCGGCTTCTTCCACAAAATTGCTGTTTTCTAAAATCTCCACTTTTTGTCGACCACTCTCATCGGGTTGACTCATGGCGGTTTCAAGCAGTTCTACTCCAACCACTTTTCCATTGTCAAGATTGATGGCTTTTGGGCTCACATTGAACATAAATTCAACACCCTCTTCTTTGGAGTTCACAACCTCTTTTTTACTTCCAGGCATATTGGCTTCATCTCGTCGGTAAAGACATTTAACACTGGCAGCTCCTTCTCGTACAGAACTTCGTACGCAGTCCATTGCTGTATCTCCACCACCAATAACTAAAACCATTTTGTCTTTGACATCAATAAATT
>JBAYZM010000329.1:0-2554 GCA_041672515.1 Arcobacteraceae bacterium | reverse complement strand
GTGCTATAACGCACCTTTTAGCAAGTTTTAAAAAGCCAAAAAATGAAAATAATAAGCGAGGGGAGCTTCGCCACCGAAGCCGTGGGGAGTTTCTTTCTCACAGAGAGTGCAAGCACAAGGTTACTTTCTTTACGGATAAAGAAAGTAAGAGCGGAGACCTTTAGGTTTTCAAGAGAGGATATTAAAATAGTATTACTACCTAACTTTTAAAAATATACCGTGGATAAAAAATTCTAATAAAAAGTAAAAATCCAAAAACACACATTGCATTTGACACATTAAATTGAATCTGTGTCATCACAACAATTAAAGATGTAAAAACCAAACTTATCGCAAACCAAAAACCAATCAATCCAAAAAAAATAAAAACGATTCTTAAAAGTGTTCCTGTGTGATTGCTCATTTTAACCCCTTGATAATCGCTTGAATTTGTCGTCTGTGAATAAAGGTGTGCATAAACATAAAACATGACCAATCAAAATTATTAAAGTTTACAAACCATGGATGTTTTTTTGTTTTTTTGGAGTAATGCTTTTTATGATTTTTAATATACTCCTCATACACTTTCATAAAATCAAAAAACTTTTGGGCTTCATCTTTTGCATTATCTTTTGGTTTGACTGATTCAATGGTAATGTCTATGGAATACTCTTTTTCATTTGATAAAGTATCAATCACATCTATAATTCTTGTTCC
Source organism: Arcobacteraceae bacterium (assembly GCA_041672515.1). Lineage (GTDB taxonomy): Bacteria > Campylobacterota > Campylobacteria > Campylobacterales > Arcobacteraceae > Marinarcus. Next base: position 1,858 of record JBAYZM010000329.1, on the reverse strand, counting down.
CGCTATTCTTAAATGCTCCAATGTCATATTTATAGAGTAATCACGACTGTGGTCTTCAATCGCAAACGCTCTTTTAATCACAACTCTTTTTTGCAGAGTCTCTTCATTTATACGTGCAATCAAATTTTCAATTATCTTAACTTCTCGTTTAATCATAAACAATGCAATATTCCAAGTACACAAAATCCTAACCGATGGAACCAACACTCTTTTTATAAACAAGCGTTCTATTTGTGGCAATCCTGCTCCCGCTACTCCTTGACTCATAATAACTCCTTTGTAGATATAAAATATTAGAGTAATTACTCTAAAAAATAGATTAAAAGCTCTATTATGTTAAAATTATTCATGACAAAAATAAAAACAGATACGAAAACAAAAATATGTGAGAGTGCAAAAAAACTTTTCAATGAACAAGAAACACTGAGTATTACCACCAATCACATAGCAAAAGAAGCGGGTATTTCTCCGGGAAATTTGTATTATCATTTTAAAAATAAAGAAGAAATTATTTTGTTGTTATATCAAAATCTTTCAACACAATTTGAATCATTAAATACGTTTGAGGGAATTATTTTAAATAAAAATCCCATTCAAGCTTTACATAAAATATTTGAATATTATGCGGAGATGTTTTTTGAGTATCGTTTTTTACTCAGAGATTCTATGGTGTTAATCGCTTTGTATCCAAGTTTTAAAGAAGCTTTTACAAAAAATCAAGATAAAAGAATCACTCAAATAGAAGGACTTTTACAATTTTTTATACAAGAAAATATTCTTAACTTTCCACTTGAACAAAATCTAAAAAGAAGAGCAAAACTTCATTGGTTTATTACTTCTTATTGGCAAGTATTTGCATCTTCATCAAGTGAAGTTTCAAAAGAGTCCATAGAAGAAGCAAAAGAGATATTTTTTGATTTTATGATTTATCCTTTTTTAACCCATAAAGGAAAAATGATGTTAGAGGGTATTGACAATAAATTAGCATAAAAAAATTCTGGGAATAGGATACGAATTAATTTTACTCTCGTAAAAACCACAAGGGTTTCAAGAGAAGTATTTATCTGTAGATTGAAGGTGTGTTTTCACACACCTTCAGTGCTAAAGCATTATTTCATTTTCTTTTGATTTAAAAGAAACTCATCTTTGTTGATAGCACCATCGTTATTGGTATCCATATCTGAAAATGCCGGTTGATTGCCTGCATTTTTCATCATTTTACCCTCATTGGCTTTTTCTTCCATTCGTTGTGCTCTGACTTTATCTAATTCTTCTGGCGTAATTACACCATCACCATTTGCATCAAAGTTTTCAAACATCGGCATATTGGCTTGTTGAGACATACCTTTATTTCCTTTGTTGTTCATCATTTGTGTATTTTGACCACGATTTAACTCTGTTTGCGAAAGTTTACCATCACCATTAGCATCAAAAAAACTGAACTCAGGAGTATTTTCTGCATTTTTTATGGGCATACCCGCAGCCACTTTTTCTTTCATACGTTTTTCTCGTACATCATAAAACTCTTTTGTGCTTAAAAAGCCATCGTTGTTTTTATCATAGACTGAAAATGGAATCGGACCTTGAGCAGGCAACTCTTGTGCGATAAGCGCACTTGTTATAACCGATAAAGAACCAGCCACCAAGAAACCGGTTGTCATTATTTTAAATAGATTTTTCATAATCTCTCCTTTTTTTAAAGTAGCTCAATGAAATTTAAAATTTTAATATGGGGTCAATATTACTCAGTTTTTAAATTTATCTTTTGCATCACTAAAAGCCGATGTCATTGAATCCCATGCGGATTCGACACTTGTTTTTACTGATTCATACGTTTTTTCTGCAGATTCTTTTAGCT
>JBAYZM010000328.1:0-2557 GCA_041672515.1 Arcobacteraceae bacterium | reverse complement strand
GGCATATTTGGAGTTTGAGGGATTGGTTGAAAAAATGGTCATATCTGCTTGCAATGATCCTACGGTGTCGTCGTTATAGGTCACTCCAAGAGCTGCAGTTGCATCTTCAATTAAAATAATCTCATACTTTTTAGCAATCGCGTATAATTTGTTCAAATCAGGGGTTTGTCCTGCAACAAAGGTAATAATCGCTCCTCGCAGTTTTTTGGTTTTATTTTCTGCCAAGGCTTTTTCAAATTTGACCAAATCGATGTTCATATCATCCATGTTAATATCAATAAAAATTGGCTCGGCATCAAAATGTCGTACCACTTCAGGAATATTCACAAATGAGTTCACCGACATTAAAATTTTATCCCCACGTTTGAGTTCAATAGCACTTAACGCCAAATGAATCGCAGAAGTCGAGTTACAAGTGGCAATGGCTTCTTTAGCCCCTACAAAATTGGCAATACTCTCTTCAAATTCTAAAACTTTTGAACTCTCTTTTTTAACATCAAGTACTTGCTTAATATGCTCTAATTCATTTTCATCGATTGATGGTTTGTAAAATGGTATTTCTTTCATGATTAGCTCCAGTTTATTGTTGCAATAAGAGGTAATTTCCCCTTAAATGCATTTGCTTTGATTCTATACGCTATGGTATCCAGTAATGACTCTTTAAACCCCATTTGCAGCAACTCTTCTTTTGATTTTTTTGCATCCACCAAAAGTTTCATAGCATCGTCTAACTCTTTATAGGTATATCCCAATTCCTCTTCATCACTTTGATTTGCCCACAAATCCGCACTGGGCTTTTTGGTTAAAATACTTTGTGGAATATTTAAAAATCGGGCAAACTCAAATTCATCGCTTTTATAGATTTGACCAATAGGATTAATCGCACACGCAATATCTCCAAAAATCGTTCCGTATCCTAAAAGCAGTTCACTTTTGTTGGATGTTCCTACAACCAATGAGCTGTCTCTTGCACTGATATCGTACAATACCGACATTCTCATTCGCGCCGAAAAATTTCCAATTCGCAATTTATCGTGTTGCATATTGGGCAAGTAGGCATTCACCAATGGGGCAATTTCTACTATTTCATACGCAATATTAAAGGTTTCACACAACTCTTTAGCATCGTTAATACTGCTTGCACTGGAATATGCAGAAGGAAGCAATACACATTGTAAGTTCTCTCCAAAGGCTTCCTTGCATAATACTGCAACCACCGCTGAATCCAACCCACCACTTAACCCTACGGTCACTTTTTTTAAACCTGTTTTTTCAACTTCTTCTTTTAAAAATTTAATTAATTGTTCTTTGATACTTTTCCAATTCATTAATTTTTTCCTTTAATTAAATTCTAAGCTATTATAGCTCATCTTTTTTTGTTTTTTCATAAATTTCATTTAACCATTGTGCATTATTTTGCATAAAGTTTCTTTTTTTAAACACCAAATCTTCTTTTAAAGCCAGTAACTCTTCGTTTGTAAAGTATTCTAAGAACTTTGGATTTATTTCAACTAAGGGTTCATCACATGAATTAATCAAAACTTTTATATCTTGTACTAACTGTTCTTTTTCTTCTTTTGTCATTTTTTACCTATTTTCTAAATTTATTCACTATCTCTTCGACATATAACTCTTTTTTAACTTTTCCCAAATCGCCCTCTTGACACATGCAAAATTTACAATGTTTTCCCGCATCGGTTAAGGCTTGAACCTCTTTGAGGGTTTGCGCATTTCTCTCTTGAATCGAATACAAAATTTCACCCAAAGAGACATGACCGCATGAACAAACTTCATAGCTGTGTTCAAACTTTCTTGACATATTTATTGTCCTTTATCTTTTTTAATGCGTTCATACGCTTCATTAATCTCTTGCAGTTTTGCTGTGGCTTCATCAATTATATCTTTAGAAGCCCCTTGTCCACTGACAATATCGGGGTGATGCTGTTTGACCAAATTTCGATACTTTTTCTTAATGGTTGCCATATCGTCTTGTGGCGTTGCTTCAAGCATTGCATAGGATTGTTCCAATGAGATTTTTGTGCTTTGCGCTTGATTTTTATAAAAACTTTCAAATTTTTGAATCATCATTTCAAAATCGGTTCGTTTGATTTTTAATGTATTGGCAATATCTTCACAAATCATATACTCTGTTTGAGAAAGCGATTTATCGATAAAGGCTAAATTCAAAAGATATTCCATGACTTTAAGTCGTTTGGCATAATCAAATTTGGTGAGTTTGAGCATTTTTTCACAAATGGCAATGGTATTATCGAAACTTAATCGTTCATCTTCATAAATCGTTTTTAATCTGCCTCGTATTGCTTCTTCATTTTGAAAATGACGTGAAATATCGTTTAAGGTGTGTTTTAACAGTTCGGCTTCCAGCTCACATACTTGCCCATCGGCTTTGGCGACTTTTGCCATTAATGCCACCAACAATCCTGCTTCGTGATTCATTAAATCACCATCAAACTTCTCTTTAACATTTAATTGAATATTTTGAAATTTTTCTGTTTTATAATTTCGTGCAATAAAATACAAAATAATCCCAATGATT
>JBAYZM010000327.1:0-2559 GCA_041672515.1 Arcobacteraceae bacterium | reverse complement strand
AATCAAGCCCCAGTTTTCCCCCAACAGCAAATTTTGGACTGCTGTGATCAAGCGCATCAACCACCCCACGAGAAACCAACATATCCTCAAAATTAACTCGATTTAAAATATGCTCTATTATGGCTTCATGATTGGTTAAAAGAGGAGCATTTTCACCTACAAAAATGGCATGTTTGACAAAACTCATCTGCCCTACTCCCCAAAATGCGTGCATCATCTGAGAGGCGTGTCCGGGGTAAAGGGTTTTGATTTTGGCTAAAATAAGATTGTGAAACACCCCATTTTCTGGCATATAATAATCCATCAAATCCGGTGCGGTGGTTTTTAATAAGGGCAAGAAAATTCGTTCTGTGGCATGCCCCATATATTTGTCTTCCAAAGGCGGTTTTCCAACAACTGTAGCCAAATAGACTGGCTCTTTTTTATGCGTAATGGCGGTGACTTCCATAAAAGGATACTCTTCTTCAAGCGTATAATAGCCCGTATGATCTCCAAAGGGTCCTTCAATTCTTAATTTACTCGGATCAACAAATCCCTCAATAATAAAGTCATTGTCTTTTGGCACATAAATATCATTGGTAATACTTTTAACAAGTTGGGCATTTTTATTTTTCACAAACCCATACAACATCAACTCAAAAATACCAATTGGCAATGGCGCTTGTCCGCACCAAATATACATCGGATCTCCCCCTATTCCAATAGATACGGGCATCTTTTTACCGGCAGCTTTATACTCATGGAAGAAGTGATTAGAGTCTTTGTGAATTTGCCAGTGCATTCCTAAGGTGTTGTCTTTATAGACTTGTAATCGATACATTCCTAAGTTTTTAAGTTCTCCATTTAAAGAGGTCGTATACACTTGCCCCATGGTAATAAATGGACCACCATCTTGCTCCCATGTGGTGAGAATCGGTAAATCAGAGAGTTTGGCATCATCTCCCAGTTTGATGACTTCTTGACACTCTCCTTTGCCTTTAAGTTTTTTGGGAATGGTGTTTTTCAAAGCAAAGAGTTTTCCAAAAGTAGAGAGTTTTTCTGAAAAAGTTGTAGGCGGTTTCATTTTAAGCAGACTCTCGATTTCACGCCCGATTTTATCGCCATCACCAATAAAAAGTTTGACTGCTTTTTCGTTGCAAAATACGTTCATAAGTACAGGCATATCAAATCTTTTATTGTTTTTTCTGTCCACCACATTGGTAAATAATATGGCTTTTGAGTCGGGTCTTTTCACCTCGACATACGCCACATGCGGGATTTCTAAATAAATATCCAACTCTTGGTCGATGACTTTTAATAAATCATGCTCTTTGAGTAGTTTTATAGCTTCTTTCATTCTTGTCCTTTAAATTTTTTTGATATTTTCGAGTGATTTAACAATCGCATAAGTTGTATCTATCATCTTTTTAAGTTGCTCATGGGTAAAAATATACGGTGGCATAAAATAAATCACATGCCCCAATGGTCGTATATAAACCCCTTGTTGTAACGCTTCTTGAAATATTTTTAACCCAATACGTTCATTGGCGGTATATCCTTTGAGTTCAATCGCACAAATCATTCCTGTTTGGCGTACTTCAGAGACATTTTTTAAACTTTTAAACTTTTGTGTTTCTTGGTGTATCAACGCAATCTTTTCTTGGTTTTTTTCAATGATGTTCTCATTTTCAAAAATATCCAACACCGCATTGGCAACCGCACAAGCAATGGTATTGCCCGTATACGAGTGTGAGTCTAAAAATGATTTTCCCTCACTGTAATCGCAATAAAAAGCATCGTAGATATTTTGCGTAAATAATACAACGGACAAAGGCATATAACCGCCTGTTATACCTTTTGATAAACATAAAAAATCGGGACAAATGCCTGCTTGTTCAATGGCAAACATCGTTCCCGTTCGCCCAAATCCTACGGCAATTTCATCGGCGATTAAAAATACCCCAAACTCATCGCACAATTTTCGTAAAGCCTTTAAATAGGAAGCCTCATACATTTTCATACTGCCTGCACACTGCACCAAAGGTTCAACCACCACCGCACAAATTTTACCGTGATGTGTTTGTAACACTTCTCTCATATCTTCTAAAGCTTCTTTTTCATTGTGCAAAGCAGGCGTTTTGGCTTGAAGTGTTTTGATTAAAATATCTTCATAGACCTCTTTATACAATCCCGTATCACTCACCGCCAAAGCTCCCATGGTTTCGCCATGATAAGAGTTTTCCAAAGAGACAAACAATGGTCTGGACTCCCCTTTGTTTTTAAAATATTGAAATGCCATTTTAAGACTTATTTCAATCGCACTGGAACCATTATCGGCAAAAAAAAGCTTTTCCAATGGTTTTGGTGTTAACGCAATAAGGCGTTTGGCTAAGGTAATTGCTGGTTGGTGGGTAAAACCTGCAAAAATAACATGCTCCAACTCTTGCAACTGTTCATTGATTTTGGTGTTAATATACGCATTGCAATGCCCAAACAAATTGACCCACCAACTGCTGATACAATCCAAATAGGCATTGCCCTCAAAATCTTCAATATACGCCCCATAGCCTTTTTTAATCG
>JBAYZM010000326.1:0-2564 GCA_041672515.1 Arcobacteraceae bacterium | reverse complement strand
CTTTTTTAATTTCACGGTCAAAATCGGATTCAATGTCAAGACAAAAGAAAAATTTTATTTTAAGTCTATTTTACAAGCTTGTAAAGTGCTTCTATCTCTTCCGCCCAAATCTCTTCATTAATCGTCTCTAAAATTAAGGGAATGTCATCCATTCTTTCATCGTTCATAATAAATCCAAACGCATCCCATCCAATTTTTCCTACGCCCAAACTGTCGTGTCGGTCAACTTTGCTTCCAAGGTCGGGTTTGGAGTCGTTGATGTGCATTCCCATTAGATATTGTCGTCCTACAATTTGGTCAAAAAGCGTCCATGATTTATCATAGGTTTCACGGGTACGTATGTCGTAACCTGCAGTAAACATATGACACGTATCGATACAAACTCCAACACGACTTTTGTCTTCTATTTTATCAATAATATACGCCAAATGTTCAAATTTGTAGCCCATATTACTGCCTTGTCCGGCGGTGTTTTCTATGACCATTTTCACATCTTTAGTCGCATCAATGGCATAGTTTAAACTTTGTGCAATCGCATTTAAGCACTCTTCTTCACTGATTTTTCGCAAACGACTTCCAGGGTGAAAGTTGAGTCGGTCTAAGCCTAAAATTTCACATCGTTTGATTTCACCAATAAAACTCTCCAATGATTTTTCTCGAGCATCGGATTCTGGGTGTCCTAAGTTGATTAAATAACTGTCATGGGGCAAAATATGTTTGACTTGGATTTTGCTTTTTTCCAATGCTTCAAACCATTTATCCACGGTTGTTTTGTCTAACTCTTTGGCGTTCCATTGGCGTTGATTTTTGGTAAATAAAGCAAACGCTTTTGCCCCAATGGCTACGGCATTTAAAGGTGCGTTAAAAACACCTCCACTCGCACTGACGTGTGCACCTACATATTTCATATTTTTCCTTGTTTTTTCATTATTTTGTTATTTAGAAAATTATTTTTCAGAGTTCTTTTAAAATATATGGTACAAAAAACGAACTTAAAGCAAATATAATATACAATTTTCAAATTATGTCAAAAAAGTTATAAGAGTATCAATGAACCAAAAAACAACCTACAAAAAGTTAATTTTAAAAAGTATTATTATCACCCTGCTTATTACCCTTGCCATTGCTTTTATTTATGCGCATGTTATGAAAAAAGAAGCCATAGAAACCCTCACCAAAGTCGATGCTAAAAAAACCACCCAATTGGTGTTTGAAACCTTTTATTCTGCCATGTCCAAAGGTTGGGACAAACAAGACTTAGAAAATATTATTTTACGCGTCAATAACATAGACAACGACATGATTGTCAATGTCTACCGAAGCGAAGAAGTTTCTAAGCAATTTGGTGAAATTAAAAAAGATTTGGAAGCACGAGGGAAAAACCCTTATATCAAACGCGCTTTACAAAAAGAAGAGATATTTAACCTCATCGATGAATCCACCATTGAATACTTTTATCCCGTTGTAGCCAAAAGAGAGTGTTTGCAATGCCATACTGCAACCAAAGAAGGAACGGTTTTAGGAGTGATTGAGATTTCGTATCCTATTACTGATTTAAAAGTATCTCTTTCGTCGCTCATTAACTTTTTTGTGGTGTTTGTGATTGCCTTTTCAGGTATTGTGTTTGTTGCTTTGTTTATTAAACTCGATAAACATTTAGTCAAACCCATTAAAAATTTTGTGCACAATGTCAATCAAATTTCAAACAACAAAGACATTACTCAACGGGTCAATGTGGAAAATGAAATCCACGAAATTCACTCCATGCAAGAGGTCTTTAACCACATGTTGGACTCTTTAGAATTTCAATTTTACAACGATGAACTCACGGGATTACCCAATCGAAAACGTCTTTTAGAAACCATCAATGATAAAGCAAATGCTATTTTGATGATTTTAAACATCGATAAATTTCAAGAAATCAATGACCTCTATGGGGAAAGTGTAGGCGATGACATCTTAAAAAACACCGCCCAACTTTTAAAAAATGCCATTCCTGAAAATACAGTTTTATTTAAACTTCATGCCGATGAATACGCGATTTACTACAAATCGGATTTAGATTATGACCAAATCCACAGTTTTGCCTTGTATTTAAACGACACCATTGAAAACAATACCTATTTGGCGAATGATTCAGAAGTCTTTATCAACGCCACCATTGGAATTGCTTTTGGAAGCAATTATTTACTCAACAATGCTGATATTGCCATGAAATTAGCCAAAAAGAAAAAGAAAAAGTTTTTAGTCTATGAAGCCTCGATGAATGTGGAACACGAATACGAGCAAAATTTAAAATGGTCTCAACGTATCAAAGATGCCATTTATAACGACAAAATTGTGCCTCTGTTTCAACCTATTGTCAATACACAAACCAAAGAAGTGGTGAAATACGAAGCGCTTATCAGAATGATCGATGACAATGGCGAATACATTGCCCCTGCCCACTTTTTGGAATTGGCTAAAAAAAATAAACTCTATCCACAACTCACCCGTATCATGTTGGATAAAGTGTTTACAAAATTCAAACATTTGCCGTATCAAGTGGCAATTAATATTAGCGT
>JBAYZM010000325.1:0-2587 GCA_041672515.1 Arcobacteraceae bacterium | reverse complement strand
TCTTTGGTAAATTTGTCCATTCGAGTAGAAGTTGTTGGACCTGCTGGTCCTACTGCTTCATCTCGTACAGGGTCAACTGGTCCAACATAATAGATAAATCGGTCTTTTAATACTAAACCATTTGGAAGGGCTTTTCCTTCATTTTTGTATTCCACAATTTTTTTGTGCGCTGCATCTCGGGCCGTTAAGATTTTTCCAGAGAGTAAAAGCGTATCTCCTGATTTGAATTGCGATAAATTTTCATGGGTAATATCTTCAATATTCACTCGTTTAATTGTATCCATTGGTAACTCAATATCAGGCCAAAGATCTAAATCGGGTTTATTAAAAATAGCTGGCCCATCGCCTTTGAGTTTAAAATGGATATGTCGTGTTGCGGCACAGTTTGGAATCATAGCCACGGGTAAAGAAGCAGCATGACAAGGATAATCTAAAATTTTAACATCTAAAACCGTTGTTAGTCCTCCTAATCCTTGGGCTCCAATTCCTATTTTATTGATGTCTTCATACAATTTAAGTCGTAACTCTTCAAGGGCATTTTTAGCTCCTCTTTCTTTGAGTTCATGAATATCCACATGCCCCATTAATGACTCTTTTGCCAACAACATCGCTTTTTCAGGATTTCCACCAATTCCAATTCCTAAAATTCCAGGAGGACACCATCCTGCACCCATTTCTCGTGCATTTGCCATAACCCAATCATAAATAGAGTCACTTGGATTTAAAACAGCAAATTTAGATTTATTTTCACTTCCTCCCCCTTTTGCGGCAACAGTAATATCAATTTCATCAGAGTTATCGACACTAAAGTGAATAACTGCGGGTGTGTTGTTTTTTGTGTTGGTTCGTTTTCCAGCTGGGTCTGCAACAATTGAGTATCGTAAAGTATTGCTTGGGTCTTGGTACCCTAAAGCCACACCTTCATTAATAATATCTTCAAGCTCTTTGGTGATTTCTAAATTGGCTTTTAATCCTACTTTAATAAAAACATTCACACTTCCTGTATCTTGACACAAAGGTCGATGTCCCATTGCACACATTTTTGAGTTGATTAAAATTTGCCCAATAGCGTTTTTAGCCGCTTCTGATTGCTCTTTTTCATACGCTTCTACCATTCCTTTTACAAAATCTTCGGGATGATAGTAAGAAATATATTGAATCGCATCAGCAACACTTTGTTTGATGTCGTTTTCGGTGATTTTACCCATGTTAAACCTTTTATTTTAATTTTTACAAGCAAGATTATATCAAAACTTCATTAGGAAATAAAGGAAATGCCCCTTTATTTTGACGCTAAATTGTATTATGAAATATTTTTACTCACCTTTAAAATTATGAAACCAATTTCAGCCCTACAATAGAAGCAATCAGCGTAAAAAGAAAAAACATTCGTAAAATAGAAGAAGGCTCATTGTAAAAAATAATTCCCACAATAATGGTTCCAAAAGCGCCTATTCCTGTCCAAACAGCATAGGCTGTTCCCACGGGAATAGTTTGTGCTGCTTTGTTTAAGAAATAAAAACTAAAAACAGCAAAAAAGATAAAAATACCCGTGGGCACGAGTTTGGTAAACCCTTGTGTCAATTTAAGCGTTGAGGCAAAACCAATTTCTAACACACCCGCAATGAGTAAATAAATCCAACCTGACATAACCACTCGCTTTATTTGTAATTTTTTTTTAAGTATGCAATCATAGTTACTCCTTCGTTAATTGCCGATTAAATTAAAAAAATAATAACAACCATAGTCAAGTTCTTAAAATTATTGCTATAATTCGGAAAATTGAAGCCATCATCAAAGGAAAAACACATTGGAAAGAAGAGATTTATTTAAATTAGCAGGCGTAAGCATCGCTGCTGCTACGCTATCGGGTTGCACAATTAGTACAGCTTCTATGGGAACAGCCAAACAACCTTTAAAAGCCCCATCAAATGGCAAACGTATCGTGGTAATCGGAGCTGGTTTTGGTGGACTAAGTATTGCGAAACAACTGCGACAAAAAGAGAAATCATTGGAAGTTGTTGTATTGGATAAAAAAGATATGTTTATGTCGTGTCCGCATTCCAATGCCTATTTAGGTAGTTTAGATAACGTCTCGTTGGAGAGTTTAATGCATGACTTCTATGGGGCTTCTCAAACCCACGGATATGATTTTATTCAAACCGAAGTTACGGCAATTGATACCAGCAACAAAACTGTAATAACGACAAGTGGTAGCCTCACATACGATATTTTAGTCTTATCTCCAGGCATTGCGTATGATTATGAAAAACAATTCCCAACATGGAATAAAGCCAAAATTGCTGACGTTTCAAAAGCGTGTCCCGCAGCACTGATTGCAGGCAATGAACACTTGGCATTAAAACGACAACTCGTTACCATGGGGGATGGCAATGTGGTCATTATTCCACCGGCTTCGGGAAAATCAAGATGCCCAACAGCTCCGTATGAAAGAGTTTCCATGATAGCCCACTATATGCGACAAGAAGGCATTTTAGGAAAAGTGATTGTTTTAGATGCCCAAGGCGCTACCTTTGGAAAAACAATTGCATTTAAAGAGTCTTGGGACGGTGTCTATGGAGGACGA
>JBAYZM010000324.1:0-2603 GCA_041672515.1 Arcobacteraceae bacterium | reverse complement strand
TTTTATCCTTATAAAAAAGATACAATAAAAATAAAAGTGTAATCATATAAAGCATTAAAACAATAAAGATAACACTTTTTGGCTTTAAAATTGAGTTCATTAAGAATGCCTAACTAATAAAATATTGATGCAGTAATACCGACTTAAAAGTCGGTATTATTAAAAGCTTTCCCACTCTTTAGAGGATTTTTCGATTGATTGAGTTTTTTTAGTCAAATGTTTAGGTATAGTAGATTTAATCTTATCTTCTTTTTTTATCATCTCATTGTGTCCTATATTCAGATTCATTTTTTTTGCTTTAACCTCATTTTTTCCAATAAACTCTTTTGCATTAGCTTCACTTACGACAAGTTTTGCTATTTCATCAGTCACTAAAGCCACATCATGTGTTTGAGAAGCCACCATGGCATTTTGTTGAGTTTGTTCATCCAGTTGATTAACCGCATCATTGATTTGCTCTATTCCTAAAAGTTGTTCTTTAGAAGCACTCTCAATATCTGAAATAAGGCTGATGGTTTGAGATATATTTTCATTCAGATGTTTATATCCCTCAATCATATCTCCCGCTATATTTTTTCCATCATTGGCTTTTCGTGTAGCATTTTCTACTAATGTTTTAATCTCTTTCGCTGCTTCCGCACTTCTTGAAGCTAAGTTTCTCACCTCTTGGGCTACAACCGCAAAACCTTTCCCCGCTTCACCTGCGGTGGCTGCTTCAACGGCGGCATTAAGACTTAAAATATTGGTTTGAAAGGCGATTTGGTCAATAACCGAAATGGCTTCATTGATAGCGGTAACTTGAGCATTAATCTCATCCATAGAAACATTGGTTTGATTGGCAAGTTTCTCTCCATCAAGTGCAGATTTCGTAACACTGCTTGAAAAATTTGCCATTTTGGCAATATTTTCAGTGGTGTTTCTAATATTTGATGTAATTTGTTCTAATGCAGCTGCGGTTTCTTCTAAGCTTGATGCTGCTTCATTGGAACTGGCATTGAGTTTATCAACATTAGATAAAAGAATATTTGAACTTTCACCCAACGTTAAACCATTGGTTTTATTTTCTACTAACATTTCATTTACAACATTAGCAAGGCTATTTAAACCAACAGATACCTCTCCTAAATTATTTCCTGTTATTCTATGTCTAAAGTCTAACTTTTGGAAAAAGTTTAAAGCCTCTGATATTTTATTTAAATCCCCATCTACTTTAGTCGATACAATTTCAAATAAATCATTAACACCATTTTTAAGCTCTTCTATTCCTTCATTTGAAGTTGATAGGCTTATAGTTTGTTTCATTACACCTGTTTTTGCTAATTCAATGGCTTTTTTAACCGCATCTATAACTTTTTTTGATTCAGTAATATCTTGAGCAAATTTAACAACATGAGTAACTTTTCCATTTTGATTTTTTACAGGAGTATAGGAAGCTTGAATCCAAATAGAACTCCCATCTTTTCTAATTCTTTCAAACTCATTGATTTGAGATATTCCATTGGCTAAATTATTCCAAAACTCAGTATATGCATTTGAGTTTGTATATGTTTTTTCACAAAACATTCTGTGATGGCTACCAACTACTTCATTGAGTCTGTAACCTAAAGCATTTAAAAAATTATCATTTGCGTGTAATATTTTACCATTTGGTTCAAACGATATAATGGCAAAGTTGTCTTCCATTGCACTTAATCGACCTTTTTCTTCTTCTGTCTTTCCAAAATTAAACATAACAATACTCCTATTTTTCTAAATATCAAAACATCATTTATCTATAAATATAATGTTTTAAATTATTCAATAATAACATATAAATCTGAGGGAATTCAGAGGGAATTCTGAGTAATCTGAGTTTTTACTCAAAATATTATTGATAATAGCCACTTATGTTCTAATTTTATTTCAGTATAATATTAATATTTAATGCTGAATCATAAATTAAAAGGATTTAAAACGATGAGTGCCATACAAGAGTTTATACAACTGGTGCAAAACGACGATTTTGCACCAGCACATGAGGTGCTTGAACACGATTGGAAAACCTACAAACGGCAAGGCGAACTTCAAAAAGCCAAAGCATTGCAAGGCTTAATTAACGGCACAACGGCATTGGCTTTATACAAAAAAGGCAAAATCGAAGGTTATGCCAAAGTATGGGAAACGTTTATAAAATATCACACCCTTTTAGATGAAATTGAATTAGAAGAAAAAGATTATTTCTTAAAAGCTCGCACATTATTATTCCAAAAGAACGAAGAAGTGACACTCTAAATCACCCTCTTTTTTCCGTAATCAAGTTGTAATTTAGCTTCGTTAAGATTCCAATTCATGGAGTTATAATGAAAATATTAAACAACTTAAGTGTTAAAGCCAAACTGGGAATCTTTTCCGTTATATCGGTGTTTGGTTTTATTATTTTAATCGGCATGATGATTTTTATGTTTTATTCAACCAATAAATACAAAGCCTTAGAGTACAATTTACTGAGTCTTCAACACACCATGACCAAACTCAATTTAGGTATTGGCAACTATTTTACACAAAAAAATTTAGACTCGTACAATGATGCTTATGCTCAAAGCCAACTTTTACTGCATACACTG
>JBAYZM010000323.1:0-2603 GCA_041672515.1 Arcobacteraceae bacterium | reverse complement strand
CATTTGAGCATTTAGTTATTGACTTACCCGATGAGCATTCAGGGGCTATTATTGAGAAATTGGGAAAAAGAAAAGCCAATATGACCAATATGGTACCAATGGGTGAGGGATATACAAGACTTGAATTTGAAATTCCTGCACGAGGATTAATCGGTATTCGAACTGAGTTTTTAACTGAAACAAAAGGTGAAGGGGTTATGAACCACTCATTTTTAGAATTCAGACCATATTCAGGTGTAGTTGAGTCAAGAAAATATGGAGCGCTTGTTTCTATGGAAAATGGAGAAGCCGTTGGGTACTCAATTTTTAACCTACAAGACAGAGGGATTATGTTTGTTAAACCTCAAGATAAAGTCTATGTTGGTATGGTAATTGGACAACACGCCAAAGACAATGACTTAGATGTGAATCCAATCAAAGGGAAACAACAATCAAATGTACGATCAAGTGGTGCGGATGAAGCAATTAAATTAGTACCACCAAGAAGTATGTCTTTAGAAAATGCTTTAGAGTGGATTGAAGACGATGAGTTAGTAGAAGTAACACCAAAAAGTGTTCGAGTACGAAAAAGAGAACTTGACCCAACTGTACGAAAAAGAACGGCTAAAAAAGCAAAATTCGACTAGGATTTTTAACGAAAATAAGCAAATTTTTCAAAGAGAGGCAAATGTTGCCTCTCTTTTTTTATACCAGTTTAAGAGATTTATTTAACCTTTTAAGAAGTTAAAAGGTGATAATATTATTTCATCAATTCAATAGGTGATAATTATGAAAGTATCTAAAAAAACAGATTATGCATTAAGAGCTTTGTTTGCAATTGCAGACAACAACGGGGCTTCTATTTCAATACGTGAACTCTCAGAAAATGTAGATGTTCCAAGAAGATTTTTGGAAAATATTATGCTTGAAATGAATAAAGCAGGATGGGTAAAAAGTATCCCAGGGCGTTATGGTGGATATACCTTAGCAAAAGATGCCAACGACATAACATTGGGTGAAGTCATTCGCTTTTTTGAAGGAATGATTGCCATGATTTCTTGTGTGAGTGCTTCAAATTATGAACCATGTTCGCAAGAAAATAAGTGCTATTTTAGAAGAGTATTTTTAAATATCAGAAACCTAACAGCACAAATCTTAGACAAAACAACAATTGCGTCATGTTTACTGGAAAAACCCATTCAAAAAGATGATATTTATAAAGAAGAGTTTATTGGTGGTTTGGGGATTTAATCTCTAATATTACCAAAAGACTATTAACGTAAATAATTTAACTTCTATCAAGCTTATAGTTATTTTCTAAAAGAAATCATATTAAAAAATCCCTATGTATGGGCTTCTTAAAAAACTAAAAACTAAAACTAAAAATAAATTACCGAAATCTCTTGACAAATAAAAAAAAAGCTATTATAATTTCACCAATTTAGTAGGTGATAGATATTTGAAAGAGAGATTTCTTTTAAATATTAGAATTACCTTAGACTCAAAGGGGATAAAATGTGTTGTATGTGTAGAGGATTATAATTAAGTAAAAAAGAGAAATATGGTGAGATTTTAAGAGTCTTAAACAATCACACATTTAGTGTATATTATATGAAAGAGAATAAATAAAATGAAACGAATTGTAAAAAGTTTAAAATATATTACGGCTGTTGCTTTATTGGTACCAGCATTAGGATTGGCATCAGACAATTATGATGCAAAAGCAGAATTAGCCAAGAAAAAAGTGGAGATATTAAACGTTTCGTATGACCCAACAAGAGAGTTGTATGCTGATTATAACAAAGTTTTTGCTTCGTATTGGAAAGAAAAAACAGGTCAAGATGTAACAATTAAACAATCACATGGAGGGGCAGGAAAACAAGCTCGTGCTGTTATTGATGGATTAAGTGCTGATGTTGTTACTTTAGCATTGGCTTACGATATTGATGAAATCAGTAAAAAAACTCAAATTTTTCCAGAAAATTGGCAAACAAGATTAGAGAATAACGCTTCTCCTTATACGTCAACGATTGTATTTTTAGTACGAAAAGGTAATCCAAAAGGGATAAAAGATTGGGATGATTTGGTTAAAAGTGGCGTTGAAGTGATTACTCCAAATCCAAAAACATCTGGAGGAGCTAGATGGAACTATCTCGCAGCATATGCGTATGCCCTCAAACAAGAGTTAGGTGATTTGACAAAAATAGACAGAAATTCAGATAAGTTTAAAGCAGCTGATGCTAAAGCGTTGGAGTTTGTAAAAAAAGTCTATAAAAATGTTCCTGTTCTTGATTCTGGTGCAAGAGGATCTACGAATACATTTGTTCAAAGACAAATTGGGGATGTTTTATTGGCTTGGGAAAATGAAGCGTTTTTAGCAATCAATGAGTTAGGGAAAGACAAATTCGAGATTATTGTTCCATCAGTATCTATTTTAGCAGAACCTCCTGTTACTGTTGCGGATGAAAATGCAAAAAAACATGGAACATACAATGTATCAAAAGCCTATTTAGAATATTTATATTCACCAGCGGGTCAACAATTAGCAGCAAAACATTACTATCGACCATTTAAACCAGAATTGGCAAATAAAGAAGATTTAACACGATTTCCAAAACTTGATT
>JBAYZM010000322.1:0-2628 GCA_041672515.1 Arcobacteraceae bacterium | reverse complement strand
TGGGGAGTAGGGCAGATGAGTTTTGTCAAACACGCCATTTTTGTAGGAGAAAATGCCCCTCTTTTAATCAACCATGAAGCCATAATAGAGCATATTTTAAATCGAGTTAATTTTGAGGATATGTTGGTTTCTCGTGGGGTGGTTGATGCGCTCGATCACAGCAGTCCAAAATTTGCTGTTGGGGGAAAACTGGGGCTTGATTGCACAGGTGAAGAGATTGAAGAGTTGGGAATTACGCTTTTAAGCAATGATGAGTTACTTCAAAAAATGCAACACATCAGCGGTGAGGTGAAAACGTTACAACAATATTTTACACAAACCAAAAATCCCATTTGTGTCATTGGCATTGAAAAAACCAGAAACCAAAAATATCTTTTAGAAGAGTTAAAACCTCTGTTTGACCATATTAAAATATTGGTTATTGTAGATGATGCAAAAAATAGCGTGGACAATCCTTATATGCTCGTATGGAGAGTGACAAACAACATTGATTCTAACCGAGATTTATACATGCACGGACACACGATTTGCTTAGATGCCACGAATAAAAACAGCCACGACAACTTTCAAAGAAGATGGCCCGATGATGTGGATTGTACCAAAGAGGTCATTGATTCATTGGTAAATCGTGGAATTATAGAAGTCGATGAGGTGTTTGAAAAGCAGTTTAGATTGTGCGAGTAAAAGTTATTTTGGTGCTATAAATATTTATTTTCAAACAAAGAGACTATGAAATTTAAGTTATTTCAAAGTCTCAAAAATTGAAACGAGATGATGTTCTATTAACTTTGGAATTTCTAATTTTATTCTTTGGAATGGCAATGAAGTTTTTATTTGCTTTGTATGTTTCCTGAAGTTTTTCTAAATAAAATAAGTAAAGTTTTTCATTGTAATACAATATAAAAAGTATTAGAAAAAAAGCCATCCATATCGTTAACATAATACTATACCATAATGGTTCATTAAGAATTGATTCTATTTTATTTAAAAGAGAGTCTTTATTATTTTGTAAATTGAAGAAAAATACACTCACTGATACTAGGCTAATAAAAAAGAAATATACTATTTGGGGTAATATATTATTTTGGTTTTTTAATAATTCTAATATTAATTCATATTCCTTTTCAAAGAAATACTTGTCAATATTTAAAAATTTACGACTGCGTTTAGCAAATTGTTTTAACCTAATAAACGCGATAGTAGTAAATATTATAATTCCAATAATTAAAGATAAAAAAATTAGTACAGTTAATTCAATTAATATTGACATATCAATTAGTTGTATAATACAAATAAATATACAAAATAAGCCAATAGCTAATATGTACAATGACACTATTAAGATTTTAAATTTTGTATCTTTCATATTTTCAATTTTTTTCAGTATATTCATTATCATTTTTAAGTCCTAAATAGTTAAAAAATCATTTAAATAACTCAGAGTGATTTCCTGTGCGAACAAGTGCGAGTTCTAAAATATTTGCATCAATTCTATAGATTAAGAGTAAATCAGGCTTTATGTGGCACTCTTTGCAGCCTTTGTAGTTTCCTATAAGTTTATGGTCATTATATTTTGGGTCTAAAACTTCATTATTGGCTAAACGTATAATGATTTTTTTAACGTGCTCTTTGTCTTGAGGTGATAATTTTTTATAATCTTTTTTAAAAGCAGATGTACGAAATATCTGATACAATTAATTATCCAAGTCATCAAATAATTGTTCGATATTATCGAAACTTTTGCCTTTTTTTTGTTCAAGTTCGTTGAGTGCTTTTTGTGTCTCTTTGGTGGGAAGTTTTAATTCAAATGGCATACCTTGATTGAGTACAACCATATTGTTAAATACGCTAATTGCTTGAGAATAATTAAGTCCCAACTTGCTCAATATTTCTTTTGCTTGATTGTAAGTTGATTCTTCAATTCTTATTGTTGTTTGAGTTTTCATAATGTATTAGCCTCTTTAAGTTTTTAAATTTATTATATCCCAAACAACTTACAAATGTCAATAATTTCTTGTATTTTCAACTTTTGACTACCAAAGCACTCGTCACTACTCACTTTTCACCATTTACTACTTATCACTCACCATACTCAGCCCGCTTTTACCCCATTTTTACCATGTGCTTTGACGTAGTACATTAAATTGTCTGCTCTTGTAATGGCACTGTTTTGGGTGTCATCTTCTTGAATTTGAGTCACACCAAAACTGCAGGTGACTTTTTGGTCAATTTGAAATTTGAAATTTTCAATTCTCTCTTTGAGATGTTCTGCTGCGATGGTGGCGTGAGCGATATTGGTTTGGGGTAAAACGACAAGGAACTCTTCTCCTCCCCAACGTCCGACATAATCGGTGGTTCGGATACTTTGTTTTGTTAAATTGGCTAAATCAACTAAAACGGTATCGGCCAAATTGTGTCCATAGGTGTCGTTGATTTTTTTAAAGCCATCAATATCAAAGAAAATAATTGATAAAGGCACTTTATAGCGTTTGGTTGATAAAAGGTGTTCTTTAAACATGGCATCAATATGGCTTCGGTTGTAGATTTGGGTGAGCATATCTACTGTGGCAGCTTTATAAAGTTTTTCTTCGGTTAACTTTCTTTTGTGAATCTCTTGTTGTAAACGAT
>JBAYZM010000321.1:0-2636 GCA_041672515.1 Arcobacteraceae bacterium | reverse complement strand
TGACTTTTATTCTTGTGTGATTTTTGTTATACTCAATAAAGTTTGACAATAAGGAAATAAAATGACCGTTCAAAATCAAACAGATTGGACACAAAAAACTTTGCAGAACAACGAAGGAATGATTCGTAGTGCAGCAAGACATAACGTTCCATCGGCGTTTCAATATGTTTTTGATACCGAAATAGCAAAAGGGAAAAACCAATCACAAGCACTGTTTGCTGCAAATTTTTATGCCGCAATAGGTTGTTTTGACAGTTTTGATGAAAAACTGTTGGAAGTAGAAAATAGAGATGAAAATTCAAAAAATCCTTTTTGGATTGCCATTGCTTCAAGAAATAACAAGCAATCTGAGTCTACAATGGAACGTTTATATCAAGAGAGTATTAGAACCAATGAAAATGCTTATGAGGATGCCCCTAAATTTGAAGCTTTTGTTAAAGAAGAAATGGCAAAAGGACAAACAGAACAACAAGCAATCAGAAGAGCCAATATGTATGCCGTCAGTGGATTACTCGATTATGGAAAACAAAGAGTAGTTGATTTATGTTGTTATTTACCCTTTGAAGATCAAAAAAACCATGGCTTACATCTTTTTAATAACCCTTTACTTACTCAAACCGTTAAAGATGCTTTTGACCAATTGGATACTTCAACCTTAAGTATAGTTGTTGATAAACTTTTTATACAACCTACAATTAGTGAACCAATTTATGATTATTCAGATATGAGTCAAGAAAACATTGATAAAATTTTCAACAATATTTTAAGCCATTTCGGTCTTCGTCCAGAAGATGTGGAAATACTTGAAGATACAACAAGTTCAAACGATATGGGGAAACTCACTTTAGAATTTCTAACTTTACAACAAGAGCAATTCAAAACCATCATAAAATCAGTGCAAAAAGCCATGCAAAAGCACATTGATTTTTTTGAAGAAGATTTAAAAAACAATCCACAAGAATTTAAAAAAATCCAAGAGGCATTTAAGTCTATCGCTTTAAAGATTAACTCTTTGATTGACAACCTTAATGAAAAAACTTCTACATTATTTCAACTCACACAAAACAGAAAACCCAATCCATTGAATGCAATGTAAAAAGCCCCTTTCGGGGCTTTTACCATAAACTTGTCACTGATCACTTTTCACTATTCACTTTTTACCAGTTACTGTTTATTCACCAAAACATTATCCGATTTTGAAAAAACAATTAAATCTTCTGCGCTTTGAACTTCTTGGGGCAAGTTTTGCAAACACTTTTCTAAAATATGCGTGGTACTTAACGCATCATTGAGCGCACGATGTTGTTGATGGATGTCAATATCGAGTAACTCTTTTAAAAAATCCAATCCATATCGCTGGGCGAAAATGGTTCGCTTAGACAAATCAATGGTACAGAGTTTTCGGTTTTGCAATTTGCCTAAATCGTATTTTTCAAACGAATCTGAAATAAATTTATAATCAAATTTAATGTCGTGTGCCACAAAAACATCGTCTTCTAAAAAGAGTTTAAACTCTTCTAAAACTGTTTTTAATCGAGGTGCATCTTCAAGCATTTTGGGAGTTATTTGGGTGACTTCTTGAATATATTGTGGAATATCTTTGGCGTACACTAAAGAGTCGTAGGTTTCAATAATCTGCCCATTTCTAAACTTTACAGCACCCAATTCAATGATTTGCCCATGGTGAATATTGCTTCCATTGGTTTCAATGTCTACCACGCAAAAAGTTTGTTCCAAAATATGGGTTTTAACGGTTTTGAGAAAAACTTCGTTGTGTTCATTCATCCCTAAAGGCAAACCATTGGAGATAAGCAATTCAAATTCCAATTCAGGGTTTTCAAAAAAGTTGGTTTCAACGTTTGATAAGTGTTCTAAAAAGGCATTGTATTCGATACTGCTTTTTTTAAGTTTGTTCACCAACAATTCCAAGCCATTGATAGGCTGATGTTTCTTTTTCTTATATTTCATGGGCTGCTTTAACAAAGTCAATCATTTTTTGCTTATCTTTTTTCCCTTTGCTTTGTTCAACTCCACTGCTGACATCCACACCAAAAAAATTGAATCCACGTAACTCTTTTAAATTTTGAGCTTCTAAGCCACCTGCTAGTACCATTTTAGAACAATCCACACCTTTAAACCACTCCAAAGCAACCCGTTTACCCTCGCCTCCAAAACTCTCCACAAATGCATCGACAAGCACATATTCATTGCCTATAGCTGCTATATCTTCTTTGTTTTTTGCTCTCAATACACGTATGGTTTTACAGTGAAGTTGACTCAAATCCAGTTTGCCTTCATCATCAATAATTTGCGCCAACTGCATTTTAGCTTTCAGACACGTTTCATTGATAAACGCTTCGTTTTCATTGACAAACAGACCTACCGTTTGCACAAAAGGAGGAAGCGCATTGACAATTTGTACTGCGTCTTCGGCACTGATATATCGAGGTGATGGTTTATAAAATACAAAACCTAACGCACTCGCCCCTGCATCAATGGCATCTTGTGCATCTTGTAAATGAGTGATTCCGCAAATTTTAACTCGCATACTAAACCTGAAGACTCTTTATGGCTTGGGCATAATCCTTTGCCCCATACACATACGAACCAGCTACAACAATATCCACACCGGCATT
>JBAYZM010000320.1:0-2655 GCA_041672515.1 Arcobacteraceae bacterium | reverse complement strand
AACCATTAGTGAGTTATCAAAACTCAATAAAGAGTTGACCTTGAAACTTCAAGTATTGGTCAATGCCAATACGCAAAAAGAGTCAAACAGTACGTTGAATGAAAAAGCAAAAGAGGTAGAAGATTGTTCATTTAAAATCTTTGCAAATCTTAATAAACTCAAACGCGAAGTCTGTAGTAACTAAAAAGGGGAAGCACTTGCTTCCCCTTTTTTTATGTTTTATATAAAATACTAAACAGTTATTTCATCGAAGCAATTAAAGCTTCCAACTCGTCATCACTCATTAAATCTTCATTTGCATCACCGGCAATGTGTTTTGCACTTGGAGCAATATCATCATCCACGATATGTAAAGTTTGGTTCATCAGTTTTGATATTGAACGCATATTGTTAATGACTCGCTCAATTTTTTGTCGATGAATATCTTGATACTGCATGGTAGACATAATATCCATCACAATCGTTTCAATTGTACTGATGCCCTCGTTTAAATTCTCTGAAGAATTTTTCAAATTCCCCGTAATGTCTAAAATTGATTCTAACTTATCAAAGATTTCAGTGGCTTTAACTTCTGATTCTTTGGTTACACTGCCTAATTGTTCTGCCATATCATGATGATGAGCATCATCTTTACTTGTCTCAACTTCGGCAGTTATATCGCCCGCCATTAAAGCGTCCAACTCTTCTTGTGTCATTCTTGTCACCTTAAAAAAATATCAAAGAGTTTAGCGAATCTTTACTTAAATAATTTAAGCAATTACTAATGTATCAATTCACTGATAAGTTCTGTTGCGTAAGAACCTTTGGGCAACGTAAACGATATTTCCATCCAGTTTTTTTCATCTTTATAACTGCTTTCAATGTCTTGTGGAAAAATCCAAGCAAAACGACGCGCACCATCTTCTGGAATTTTTATATCAAACTCTTTTTCAAATTCATACGCTAACCCCTCACTGACTTTAATTTTACGTCCTGCTAAAATTCCTGTAGGAACTCGGTCTCGGGCATAAAACTTTTGTGCTTCTTCTTCTAAGTTTTCTACATGAAATATTTTCCCAAACGGATAATGGCTCATTAAATCCCCCGGTAAAAGTTTAAAAGGGTGTTCTTGTTTTTTCATCTCTTTAACCACGTCTAAAGGCAGTTGCAATTTTTCATAAATGGCTTTAGGCTCAAACGCATCAACAAGTTTTGAGATCTCAATTCGTTTTCCCAACCAATTATTAAAAAGGTAACTTTGGTAGGCATTCACGTACATTTGTTTGAGTTTTTGACTTCGTTCGTGCAGTTTACCTTGAACAATCAACTCCCCTTTTTTGTAGTTATCTCCCTCAATTCCAAATCGTTGAAAACCAAAATAATTGGGAATTCCTAGTGTAACCATTTGTCCTAAAATTTGCTCCATCTTTCGAGAATCTACGGTGTTAACCCGTTTTAATCGAATAAAAAACTTATTCCCTCTTAAATGCCCTATTTTGATTTTGTTATTGTGATAAGTTGTTTCTAGGACTTTAATGTTGTCGTGATGAAATTTTGCCAAATTGGGTTCAAATGATCTTGGCACTGAAAACGATTGTACGGTCATAGCATTTTTGTCTTTAAGTCCTGCATATCCAATATCTTTGGCTTTGCATCCTAATTGTTCAGAAAAGATTTGTTGGGCATCCCAAGTGGTTAAATCTTTTTTGCGAAATTTAATAATTAAGTGTTCACCCTCACCACTGAATTCATATAAAGGAATTTCGGTTACGACAAAGTCGTCTTTGTTTTGTTTAAATACCACATCGAGTTTTGAGTGGTTTAAATAATATTGTTTGTTCATTAAAAATGGTGTCCTTTGCATTCACACGAATATTCGCCTTGGATAGTTTTGGCAAATACTGTTAATTTTACTTTATGTTTTTTGGCTATCTTTTCTATTTTCTTTTGGTGTTTTGGGCTAAACGTAAATAATATCTCATACTCTTCTCCCGAACAGCCCACCTCTTTGCTGATGGGTTCAAAAAATTCAAATCCAATGCTATTGGCACGACTGAGTCGTTCACACTCAAAAAAGAGACCATCGGAAATATCCAAAGCAGAGTTTAAATAGTTTGAAACTTCATAAAAAAACTTTGCTTTGAGTTTGGGCTGGATAAACTTCGATTTTTTTTTGAGTGTTTGTCCGCTTAAAAGCGTCTCCAAATCTTTTTTGCAACTGCCTAAATCACCGGTGTAACAGACCAAATCATCAAGCTTTGTCCCACTTCTTAAAACAGGTTTTTTAGTTTTTGAAACAATGGTGATAGAAATATCAAGCTTTTCATTGCAAATGGTATCTCCACCAATAATCTCAACACCAAATTTTTTAGCCACACTTTTAAAACCACTGGCCAATTCTTCAAGTTCTTCAAGCGTAAATGAGTTAGGAATCGCCACACTTAAAAGCGCGTATTTGGGTTTGGCATTCATCACTATGGCATCGGAGATATTCACCAACATCGCTTTTTGGGCAATTTGTTTTAGACTCATCCAATCACGTTTAAAGTGGACATTCTCAAAAAAAGCGTCCATACTGTAAACCCATTTGCCTACAACCGCGCCATCATCGCCTATAAAATTAGAGTTTGAAAATTGTTTGATAAAATAGTCTTCTTTATTCATTCGCGGATTTTA
>JBAYZM010000319.1:0-2676 GCA_041672515.1 Arcobacteraceae bacterium | reverse complement strand
ATGGGTTATCTTTTTGTTCTCTTCATCGGCGTATTGATAAAGCGGTAAAAACCGCTCATCTGCGTTGAAATTGAAGTGTTTGTTGTGATTATTGGCAAAATAGTAAGTAGTATGCTGATTGCTCACGATAAAAAGCTGCATAAAACTAAGCAATGTTTTGGTGTAGCCGTTGCCTATGTCGTTTTTGTACTCGATGATTTGTTGCATTGCACGACGAGGAGAAATATCTAAAGTTTTAAGCTCCACTTGCACCAAAGGGATACCATTGATAAGCAAAATCACATCATAACGGTGATAACTGCTATGCGTGTTCATACGAAGCTGGTTTATCACTTCAAAACTGTTTTTGCACCAATCTTTAATATTGACCAGTGTGTAGTGTAGCGGTGTGCTATCATCTCGCTCAAATGTGCCATGCTCTCTTAATCGTTTGGAAGCGGTAAATACATCTGGAGAAATAATTTGATCAAGAAGTCTGGCGAACTCTGCATCGCTGAGATTTACGGAATTGAGTTCTTGAAATTTTTGGCGAAAATTTTGGTTGAGTGCATTAGAGTTGCGAATATCTGGACGATATGTATATTTTAGTTCTTGAAGTTTGGCTATAAAATTTTGTTCTATGTGATTTTCTTTTGTCATGCTTCTTTACTTGTTTTAAATAGGTTTTAGAAGTACAAAGAGTATCATATAGATACTTGTAAATGTATAAAGTCATCTTACTTAGATGCTAATACAAATACACCAAACAAGCCCATAAGACAAAGCTAATATAGCCAAGAGTAAGAGAGTTATCGATATAATTAGCTTTTAATATTATAACTATTTCAAGGTGTTTTTTGTGTCTATTTTTGCTTTACAATCTTTAGCCGGAGGATTTCTGGATGAAGATTTACAACATTTTAATAAAAAATTTGATGACTGGTGCATTTGGTTTGAGAGTTATGAAGAGGCTATGGACATAGTACAAACACTTGAAAATGAAGAGACCATCGATGTCGTTGAAATCACGCCATTAAGTTATCCCAAATATTTTTTCCCTACGCTACAAGGTACTATTTATACCACACGACAAATCGAAGATAAAATTATTTGTGTTGTAGAGCCATTTATGGGTGCCAATTTTAGAATTGCCATATGTGACCTTAAAACAAAAAATGTACGACTCACAAGAACTCACTACAAGAATATTCCAAGTGTTGAAGGTGCTTTTGCAAATTTTAGTGATTGAAGCTAGCAATGTTAAGCACTTTTTACCTATGATTCTTTTTTTATTTAGGAAGATATTATGGCACAAAACTGTCCGTTATGTAACAACATACACCATAGCGCAATGAACGACGAATTTTGGCTTTGTTCAAACTGTTTGGGGATTTTTAAACGCAACGATTTATTGCTTGATACCAACAAAGAGAAAGAACGATACGATTTGCACAACAACGATGCCAACGATGTTCACTATCAACAATTTGTATCACCCATAACTCAAGCGGTTTTACACAGTTTTACACCCACAGCGGTTGGTTTGGATTTTGGGGCGGGAAAAAGTTCGGCGATTTGTAAAGTGTTGCACGACCAAAACTATGCTGTTCAAGCCTATGACCCATTTTTTAATGATGACAAAACCCTACTTGCACAAACGTATCATTATATTACTTCGTGTGAAGTCATCGAACATTTTTATGAGCCAAAAAAAGAGTTTATGCGGTTATTAACCCTCTTAAAGCCCAACGGTGCCTTGTATTGCATGACACATTTATATGACACCAGCATTGATTTTGAAAAGTGGTACTATAAAAATGACCCTACCCATGTTTTCATTTATCAAGAAAAAACCATTGAATACATTTGTAAAACATTTGGTTTTAGAAGTTACAAAGTAGAAAATAGGCTTATTTATTTGTTTACATAAATAAGTTAATGGTAAGAAGTAAATAGTGAGAAGTAAGAGGTAAAAGACAAAGTCATATTGCTTCACCACTCACTTTTTTATCCCATAGGATACAAGATTTCCTTCTGAACTGTTTTTATTGCATTTAAAAGCTCATCACTGAGTTTAAACTCCATCGCAGCTAAAGAGTCTTCGAGTTGCTCTTTTTTTCTTGCCCCTATAATCGTAGAAGCCACAAAGTCAAAGTGTTTGGAGTAGGCGACTGCCAATGTGACGGGTGAAATGTTATAATTCTTTGAAATACTTATATACTTCTTAGTAGCTTCTAAAGTTTTCTCATTGACAAATCGGTTTGCCATGGCTTGGACTCGTTTGCTTTTATTCTCTAAATATAAAGAAAATCGGGCATCTTTTGGGTAAAACTGTCCGTTGTATTTGCCACTTAACACTCCACCTGCAATAGGAGAATACGGCAATAAAGAGATTTGCTCTTTTTGGCAAACGGTGCTTAACTCATCTAAAAACCGTGGATTTAAGAGTGAAAAGTTGTTTTGTATGGATTCAAATCGAGCTATGCCCAAACGTTTTGAGGTTTCATTGGCTTTGGTTAATCCATAAGCACTGTCATTGGACGTGCCAAGGTATCTTACTTTTCCCTCACGGACAAGTTCATCAAAGGCTTTTAAAGACTCTTCAATGGGTACAACCGTATCGGGCCAGTGCATTTGATATAAATCCACATAATCTGTTTGCAACCGTTTAAGACTGCCTTCGATGGCTTTTTTAAT
>JBAYZM010000318.1:0-2681 GCA_041672515.1 Arcobacteraceae bacterium | reverse complement strand
TATTTTGCATGGAAGGTGGATTGGGAATGTTTTTTGGGGTTGAAAAAGAGAAACCTTGCGCTTGATTTGCTCCATGATAGGGGTCTTGCCCTAAAATAACCACTTTTAAATTTTCAAGAGGCGTTTTTGTAAAAGCATTAAATATTTGATTTTTAGGTGGAAAAACCGTTGTTGTTTCATAGCGTATATCAATTAGAGTTTTAAGTTTTTTAAAATAGGGTTGTTCTTTTTCATTGTTGATAATCTCTTCCCACGTGTGCATTTTTTTCCTTTTTATAAAGGCGTATTATGGCTAAAAAATGATTACAAAAAAGAATAAAAAAAGAAAACATAGCAAAGAAGGTTTAAGGGGGAGACCTTCTTTGTCTGTGTTTTTGTAAGCTTGACCACTTCTTACATTCAATAAGTAAAGTTCTTCTTGTCTGTTTTCGGTCAAAGGTAAGACAATATTACCTCAATTAAATCGTATCGGCAGGAACGTAAACGTTTCCTTCCATGATAATTCTTGCACTTCGGCTCATGGTGGCTTTATCCACAATATATTTGCCATTTTCTTGTTTGATAACGGCACCTACTTTGAGTGTACCTGATGGATGACCAAACTCCACAGCTGATTTCTCACCTCCACCAGCAGCAATATTAACCAATGTTCCTGGAATACACGCAGCAACTCCAATAGCAACGGAAGCGGTTCCCATCATAGCGTGGTGTAATTTTTGCATCGATAATGCTCGTACGTGCAAATCAATTTCATTGGCTTTGACTTCTTTACCACTTGATGTGATAAAATCAGACTTAGGTGCAACAAAAGCAATTTTTGGTGTGTGTTGTCTTGTTTCGGCCTCTTTTAAATCAGAAATTAACCCCATTTTAAGTGCTGCATACGATCGAATTGTTTCAAATCGTGCAAGTGCAACAGGGTCAGAGTTAATATCACCTTGAAGCTCAGTTCCTTTGTATCCAATATCACTGGCATTGACAAAACAAGTAGGAATTCCAGCAGTTATCATAGTTGCTTTAAATGTACCAATTCCTGGAACTTCTAAATCATCCACTAAGTTTCCTGTGGGGAATAACTCTTCGCTGGGATCAACGGGTTCGGCAAATTCTAAAACGATTTCTTCGGCAGGAAATGCAACACCATCAATATAATAATCACCCATTTCTTTAACCATTCCATCAACCATCGTAACATAACAAAGAATGGTCTTTTTAATATTGGCTTGCCAAATTCTTACACAACAAACGCCATTTTGTGGTACATTATCAACCAATCCCTCTTTAATTGCAAAAGGACCTACTGCTGAGCTTAAGTTTCCACAGTTTCCACTCATATCCACAAAATCTTGATCAATAGCCACTTGACAGAAATAGTAATCGACATCATGATTAGCAACGGAACTTTTCCCCACTAAAATGGCTTTAGAAGTACTTGAAGTTGCTCCACCCATTCCATCCATTTGTTGTTTATAAACATCCGGACTTCCTACGATTCTTTGAAGCAGTTTATCTCGTTTTTTTGGATCTTCTTGTGCTTCTTTTGGAAGATGAGCAATGTTAAAAAAAGTACCTTTACTTGTACCTCCACGCATATACGTGGCAGGTACTTTAAATTGTGGTTTATACGTTGACACTATTTTTCCTTATTTTGAAGATGCAATAACATCTTTAGCGAATTTTTGTAAAATACCACCATTTTTGTACACATCAACTTCTGCTGTTGTATCCAATCGACATAAAACTTGGAATTTCACGACTTCACCATTGGCTCGTGTCATTACAACCGTTAAATCAGTTCTTGGAGTAATTTCACCTTCGATATCAAATGTTTCAGTTCCATCAATGGCATACGTGTGTCGTGTGTCACCTTTTTTGAATTGTAATGGTAAAACACCCATTCCTACTAAGTTGGTTCTGTGAATTCGCTCAATTGATTCAGCAATTACCACTTCAACACCTGCAAGTCGAACACCTTTTGCCGCCCAGTCTCTTGAACTTCCTTGCCCGTAGTTTGTTCCTGCAACAATAATTAAAGGTTGTTTTCGTGTGGTATAGGTTTCAATGGCTTCCCACATTCTTGACTCAACACCTTCTGGCATAATTTTTGTCAATGAACCTTGTTTCACTTTTCCATTTTCATCTTTAACCATTTCGTTATAGAGTTTTGGATTCGCCAATGTTGCACGTGATGCTGTATGGTGATCTCCTCTGTGTGTGGCATAAGAGTTTAAATCTTCAACCGGTAATCCCATTTTCAGACAATATTCACCTGACGCTGACGTTGGTAAAATTGCATTTGATGGTGAAAGATGGTCTGTTGTAATATCATTGGGGAAAACTCCCAATGGTCGCATATTTTTTAATGCTGGCATTTGCATATACTCATCTTCCCAATAAGGAGGCTTGTTAATATACGTAGAGTTTGTATTCCAGTGATAAAATGGCTCAACTTTAACTCCTGCAAAGGCATTTCTTGCAAACATTGGGTCATAAATTGCAGCAAACATTTCTGGTTTAACAGCAGTTTTTACAACAGCATCAATTTCAGCATCGCTTGGCCATAAATCTTTTAACTTAATATCATTTCCATTTTTATCTTTTCCTAAAACATCTGTTTCAATGTTAAATCGGATACTTCCAGCAAGTGCATAAGCAATTACAAGTGGAGGTGAAGCTAAAAA
>JBAYZM010000317.1:0-2687 GCA_041672515.1 Arcobacteraceae bacterium | reverse complement strand
TTGAGAATTTAGAAAGAAAACCTGTTAGCGTTGAATCGGTTCAATTAAGAGAAATCGTTCTTCCTGAAAAAATTAAAGAGCAAATTGAACGAGTTCAAATTGCCAATCAAGAATCAGAAAGAGTACGATACGAAGTTTTAAGAGCAAAACAAGAAGCTGAAAAACGAGCTGCACAAGCAACCGGTGAAGCTGAAGCCAAAAGAATTGAAGCACAAGGTCGAGCAGATGCTGTAACGATTGAAGCAAAAGCACAAGCTGTAGCGAATAAATCGATTGCTGAATCTTTAACTTCTAATTTATTGCACATGCAACAAATTGAAGTGCAAGGTAAATTCAATGAAGCGCTCAGAGAAAACAAAGATGCTAAGATTTTCTTAACACCAGGTGGTTCAACTCCAAATATTTGGGTTGATACTAAAGATAAATCAAGAGATACCGTTCTTAACAAATAGTATAAAGGAGTAGGAAACTACTCTTTTATCTTAACTTTATGATAAAAACAATACCCTTTATACTTTTAGTCATACTCTGTTTGTTTGCCTATACTCTGTGGGTCAAAAAAGTTCCTCCAAAAGAAGAACCACAAACTCCTCAAACCAGTGAAAGAATTGAAGAACTTCAAGAATCTCAAAATAAAAATGAGCCAGAAGCACACACAACAATCCCTTCTAAAAATGCCCCTTTACTCAAAGATAAAAAACCCGTCGAACCAAAAGATAAAGTTAAAGGGCCAACCATTGAATTAAAATACTATAATCTCTCCCTTGAAAAAGATTACAATGAATATTATAATAACGATAAGAAAATTATCTTGGAGCAAAATATGCCTCCATTAAGCAAAAAAGAAGTCGAAGAAAAAAGTGATTTAAATATCAATTTAACACCTGAAATTAACTATAATAAAGAAACCAGAGAGATCACCATCGATGGAGTTCAAATCCAACTCGAAAAGAAATTTTAAGGACAAACCATGGCTCAAATAGATTGGCAAAAGATGGACGGATTAATTCCCGTCATTACACAAGATGCAACCAGCAATGAAGTACTGATGTTGGCATATATGAACGAAGAAGCGCTTAACTTAACCACGCAAACCAACATTGCGCACTACTTTAGTCGAAGTAAACAACGTATTTGGAAAAAAGGGGAAAGTTCAGGGCATTTGCAACATGTTAAAAATATTATGATTGATTGTGATAACGATACCATTTTACTCAAAGTTGAACAAATAGGCGTTGCTTGTCATACTGGAAGAAGAAGTTGCTTCTTTACGGATTTACAATCCAATACAATTTTGCATGAAGTTGAAGTGAATACAAGCAGTGCGTATGGTGTTATCGATACACTCTATCACATCATTTCTGAGAAAAAAAATGATGACCCGAATATCTCGTATACTGCAAAACTTTTACAAGGTAAACAAAACTCCTTGCTGAAAAAAATTGTTGAAGAAGCCGGAGAATTAACATTTGCACTCAAAGATGATAATACCGAAGAGATTATTTATGAAAGTGCCGATTTAGTTTATCACTGTTTAGTAGGACTTGCCAGTAAAAATATCAGTCCCGATCGAGTCAAACAAGAGTTAGCCCGACGATTTGGCATGAGTGGAATTGAAGAAAAGAACAGTAGGGAATAGTCAGTAAGTTGGTAGAGTTTGTAAGTTTATATTATGGGCTTACTCACTCTACTCACTTACCCACTAAAATCACTTTTTGTTTCTCACAAAGTGTTTAACTACGAAACTCGCTGCCATAAAAGCAATCAGTCCCACAAATACAAACAGAGCTATTTTATCCAAATACATGATTAACTCCTTGATTTAAAATTATTACTTTTTATTATATACTATTTTTTCACCGTTGGCATCATAAAGAGGATATTTCTTCTCATTTTTTTTCATTTTCTCAATTATGGCTTCTTCTAAATTAATATTATATGCCATACAAATTCGCAATAAATAGACTGCAACATCGGCAACTTCTTCTTTTAAATGCTCTTTTTTGGCTTCTTCTAAATTCTCACATTGCTCCAAAGTGAGCCATTGGAATATCTCGACCAATTCTGCCGTTTCCACACTCAGTGCCATAGCTAAATTTTTAGGATTGTGGTGTTTATCCCAGTTGCGTTCACGTGAGAAAGTTTTAATGAGGTTTTGAATTTTTTGCATATCCATTGTTGTTCCTTAGTCGTCTAATCTGTCAAACTCTTTTTTGATGGCATTGATATCTTCACACCCAACCGATACACGCAATAAATCAATGGGGAGTTGATGTTGTTCTAAAAAAGATTGTCCTTGTTGTGAGCTTATCATATCGTAGTGTGCCAAATACACATAGGGCATAAGCAACGTAAACTCTGTTCCCAAACTGGGTCCTTTTGCAAAATTCAAACGGTCATACACTCTTTGAAAAGGCAGAGTAAACTCCAATGAAATGACACCTCCGTACGCCATCTCATTTCGCATGAGCGGTTTGTAATAACACGCCGTTTCATTGTGCGTAGGGGCATGCACTTTTTTAATAAAGGATTTCGTATGCAAATACTCAATCAACGCTTTGGTGTTGGCATTGATACTCTTAACGCGTTGTTCATACCCTTTTATTTCATGGGCTAATCGTTGAATATCTTGAATATAAGGGGTATCACAATGTTTAAAAAACTCATTTCTAATCACAGCAATGTTT
>JBAYZM010000316.1:0-2698 GCA_041672515.1 Arcobacteraceae bacterium | reverse complement strand
GAGTTTACCCTGTTCATCAATAGCAATTTTGGCTTCTTTAGAGCGAATTTGGCTTAAATAGGCTTCAATATCCTCTTTGGAGAGTGAAAACTCCACATGAACAGGGTCAATGGCTGTAATGGTAACCAGTAAAGAGTTTTGGGCATTGCTTCCCACTAAATCACCAATATCACTCTTTTTGATTCCAGCCATTCCATCAATAGGAGAAGTCACTTGCGTATATTCATATTGAATCTTTGCTTGAGTCAGTTTGGCTTTGGCATCTTCATAGGCATAGACATAGGCATCATAAGTTTGTACACTAATCGATTTAGTTTCCAACAACGTTTTGGCTCGGGTGTAATCTTTGTTGGCTTTGTTAAAATTGGCTTGAGCTTGGTCTAAATTGGCTTTATAAGTATCTTGTTCAATCGTATAAAGCAATTGCCCTTTTTTAACCAAGGCTCCCTCTTCAAAATGTTTTTGTTTTAAAATTCCTTGTACTCTTGCATTAACATCGGTTTCTTCAAACGGTTTAATGAGTGCTGGATAAGTTTTAGTCGTGGTTGCTTGTTCATTTTTCACCGTAAACACACTTACAGGTAAGGCTGGTTTTTCTTGGGTTGCTTTTTGTTGTTCTTTATTGTCCGAAGTACATCCACCCAATCCTAAGGCAATTAAGGCAGCTGTTATTACTATTTTTTTCATTGTATATATCCTATTAAATCTTTTCCACTGTGGAAAATAATTTGTGCTTTTTTAATTTCTATCTCATTTTTTGATTTCTCTAGGGTGCTTAAGGCACTGTATTTCTCACTTAAACTCTCTAAAAATGCTACATTGTCCACCAAACCATTTTCATATTTGGATTTGACCACTTCGTAAGTACTGTTAGCAGCTTTAAGACCAAGCTGTGCTGATTGCAGTTTCATTTTAGCAATTTCATACGCTTTGTTTGCCAATTGTAAATCAACATTGGCTCTGTTTTTTTCATACTCATATTTGGATTTCATGCTTAAATACTCTTTATATTTTGACTCATATTTATTTTGAGTCTCACCAAATGAAAAGATATTCCACTTCATATTGACTGAAAAAATATTTTGCTCATCTAAATTGCTTAAATTGCTGTTAAATGCACTGTTTTTAAAATCTTTATCATAATAGGAATAAGTGTTGTCCAATGTTACTGTTGGTAGGTAGCCACTTTTCTCACTTTTTGCATTACTTAAAAGTGTTTCTAAACTGTACTCTAAGGCTTTAATATCGTACCGTAGTGCTTCATTTGGAGTAGTTTCTAACGCATTTAAAGATGACCCTGAATCAATCACCACTTTTTGCCCGACAATATACTCCAAATGGTGCAAAATGGTTTGAATATTGAGTTCAATTTCGTGCAAATCCACACGAGCAATTTCAACTCGTGAAATGATTTTCTCTAACTCATCTTCTGTTGTACTTCCTACGGCTAAAAAGTTACTCAATCGGCTGTGTTGAGATTGTAACTGCTCTATCTCTTTTTGTTTCGCATCTTTTGCTGCAATATAGGTTAAATAGTTAAAATAGTAGTTCGTTACGTCTAAAGCAATTTGGTTTTTAAGCGATTCAAGTGATTCTTGTCCGCTCTTAATCGTCGATTCATAGCTTTTATATACATCATATTTTTTACCACCATCATAAAGCTTATAGTTAACAGAAGCATAAGCAGTGGATGATTTGTCAGCTACACTGGCAGTTTCTTTGTTGGTGGTTGCGTAATTTGCTCCCACATCAAGTTTGGGTAAATAGCCACTTTGAACACTCTCATACTCTTTTTGAATAGATTCTAAACTGTTTTGTGAAGCTTCAACCAGTCTGTTTTGGATTGATAAACTGACTAATTCTTCGAGCGTTTGACTCCATGCAAAAAGAGGAATTAAAAAAATGAAAACAATTTTTTTCAATGGAACTCCTTTATATCTTGCTGGAAAGATAGCATCTTTTCTCTTAAATATATCTTTCTAGCAAGAAATATTATTTTAATCTTATTTTTGTTAAACTTCCATTATGAAGAAAAAGTACCTTGATAAATTTTACAATAATACCATTACCTATAAACAGTATGAAGTCTTTGCAACGGCGTTGCCTATTACTTTATTGCATAAAAATATGTTCAATGAAACCGAGCAATTTTTAAAAGAAAAATACGATTTGTTGCATTCTCATATCGATGTCTTAGCCACACTGTATTTTAATGACAATGCACTTTCTCCCACTGAACTCTACGATGCCACGGTTTTTTCCTCAGGAGGAATGACAAAAGTCTTAAAGAAATTGGAAGAGAGAAAGTATATTTCACGAACCCCCTCTTTGGAGGATAAGCGAAGTTTGCTTGTGTGTCTTACTCCCTTAGGAAGTCAACTCGTTGAGGAATCTTTAGGACAAATTGCCCAACATAAAGAGAAAATCTTTAATGTGCTAACCCCTAAAGAAAAAGAAAATTTAAAAAATATTTTGTCTAAATTAACCTACTCTTTGTATTAACCTATTGCTTGACAAAAGTTAGTACAAATCTCTGTGCCAAAAGGGACTATTTTATTCAGAGATTTTGACCAAATAACGTCCAACCGCTTTTCCATTTAAAAGTTTTTGATACGCTTCACTGATCTCTTCTAATGAAATTTCCGTTGTCAAATCAGATAATACATCAATCTTAAACTCAGTCGCAATCTTCTCCCAA
>JBAYZM010000315.1:0-2721 GCA_041672515.1 Arcobacteraceae bacterium | reverse complement strand
AAAGAGATTATAAAAGCGTCAAAATATAAACCGTATGATATTCTCATTAATTTTGAAATGGGTAAACAATTTCAATCTTTGACACAAAAAATTGTTGCGAAGAAGAAAATAGGTTGGTTTTGCGAAAACATACACATTACAAAAACGCATATGGTTGAAATTTGTAAAGAGTTCTATGCCAGTGCTGTGTCAAAAGAAAATTTAGAAAAGTCCTATCCTAAAGTATATGGGTCAGATTTTGCGATAATCCAAGAAAAATTCAATTTACCTGAACAGTATATTGTGATAAGTCCAAGCAACTCTCATAATAAAAAAAAGAGTTTGAATTATAGGGCTTGGCCACATAAAAATTGGAGAGAATTACTCTCTTTAGTCCCGAATAATGTAACTCTTGTAATGATTGGGGCTAAAAGTGAAGAAGCTTTTTTTGAACCTTTAAAACCATATCGTAGCAATGTTATTGATTTAGTGGGACACATTAATATTCCAGCTATGATAAGTGTTGTAGAAAATGCAAAAGCATTGATTGTTACCGATACTGGAACCGCACATATTGCTTCTGCTGTAAATACTCCAGTTTTTTGTCTTATAGGACCAACCCCAGCTGAACAAACAGGTCCATATAAAACGCCTTATAATGATGTTGAGATAATAAGTGCTAATTTGGCTTGTAGTCCTTGCTACAAAACAGAAGTTATGAAAAATTGTATAAATAATATTTGTATGGAAAAAATTAGTGCCAAAGATGTTATTAATAAGTTGTTTTTAGCAAAAATAGTATAAAATAAATAACTTTATAAAAGGGAAGAGCAGAGATGAAAGGTATAATATTAGCAGGGGGAAGTGGTACAAGACTATACCCAATCACAAAAGGTGTAAGTAAACAGTTAGTGCCAATTTATGATAAACCGATGATTTATTACCCACTTTCAGTGTTGATGTTAGCTGGAATAAAAGAAGTATTAATTATTTCAACTCCTCATGATTTGCCACGATTTGAAGAGCTTTTAGGTGATGGAACGGATTTGGGTATGCACTTTTCTTATGTAATTCAACCCAGCCCTGATGGCTTAGCCCAAGCCTTTATCTTAGGTGAAGAGTTTTTAAATGGTGATGATGCTTGTTTAGTTCTTGGAGATAACATTTTTTATGGTCATGGATTAACGAAACTTCTTGCACAAAGTATAAAAAATGTAAAAGAAGAAAATAAAGCAACCGTGTTTGGTTATTATGTAAAAGACCCAGAAAGATATGGTGTTGCAGAGTTTAATGAAAATGGTGATGTAATAAGTATAGAAGAGAAACCCCAAGAAGCAAAATCGAACTACGCTGTCGTAGGATTGTATTTTTATCCAGCAGATGTAGTAGAAAAAGCAAAAGATGTAAAACCAAGCCATCGAGGGGAACTCGAAATTACAACGTTAAATCAAGAGTATTTAAATGAATCGCGATTAAAAGTAGAATTAATGGGAAGAGGTTATGCATGGCTTGATACAGGTACGCATGAAAGTTTATTGGAAGCCAGTCAATTTATACAAACAATAGAGAATAGACAATCATTAAAAGTGGCCTGCCTTGAAGAGATAGCCTATGAAATGGGATATATTACTAAAGAAAAACTTTTAGAGCTTGCTATTCCTCTTTCAAAAAATCAATATGGACAATATTTGATCAATAGAGCAAATCAACCAAGAAGAGTAATATAATATGCAGTTTACAAGAGCAGAGATTTCAGATGTAATAATAATTGAACCAAAAGTTCATGGTGACTCACGTGGTTATTTTGTTGAGACTTTTAGACAAGATAAATTAGAAGAATTTCTTGGCTTTAAAATAAACTTCTGCCAAGATAATGAATCTAAATCTTCAAAAGGTGTTTTAAGAGGACTGCATTATCAATTACCCCCATTTGATCAAACAAAATTAGTTAGAGTAATCCAAGGTCGAGTTTTGGATGTAGCAGTCGATATAAGAAAGAATTCTCTAACATATGGTCAATATGTAGCCGTTGAATTAAGTGCTGAGAATAAAAAACAAATGTTGGTTCCAAGAGGATTTGCCCATGGATTTGTAGTTCTTGAAGATGATACCGTTTTTGCATATAAAGTTGATAATTATTATAGCCCCCAATGTGATAGAGGAATAGCCTTTGATGATAAAGATTTAAATATTAATTGGATACTAAAACAAGAAGAATTAAAACTGTCAGCTAAAGATACAACTCAACCAAAACTTCATGAAACGAATGATTTGTTTGAATTTGGAGTAAATTATTATGTTTAATATTTTAGTTACAGGTTCAAATGGTCAAGTAGGAAGTGAAATAAAAGCACTTTCAAATAATTATGAATATAACTTCTTTTTTACGCATAGAAATAATATAAATATCATCAATAAAGAAAATATAAAATCTTTTTGCCAAACAAATAATATAAATATTATTATTAATTGTGCTGCATATACAGCAGTGGATAAAGCAGAAAATGATATTGAAAATGCAGATTTGGAAAACAGAAAAGCTGTCAAAAAACTGGCTCTGGTTTCACAAGAGTTAAATATTAAGTTAGTTCATATTTCAACCGATTATGTATTTGATGGTAAAGGTTTTAAACCCTATAAAGAAGAGTTTCAAACAAACCCACAAGGTGTTTATGGTAAAACAAAACTTGAAGGTGAACATGAGATGATAAATATAAATCCAAAGAATTCTATAATTATTAG
>JBAYZM010000314.1:0-2727 GCA_041672515.1 Arcobacteraceae bacterium | reverse complement strand
CGCCCCATGCATTAAAGGCATACAATTTTTAACACCCAAAAAGCATAACATGGCTCCCATGGGTTGAGAAAGTTTAATAGGATTGAGTTGAAGTGGTTTTGTCATGTTCAAACCTTTTGGCATTTATATACTTTACTAATGCAAAAAGTGTTCCTATGAAAAATATTCCTTGTGTTGGTTTAGGTCTTTGCTTTTCAAGTGAACTTGAAATATAATTTATTTTTGATTTAAGAGCTGAGACTTCATTTTCTAAAGATACAAATCTCTCATTGGTGATTTTATCAGAATTTATCATATAACCATTTGTGATATACCTTTTGAGTAGCGATGTTGCCCATTGTCGAAATCTTACTCCTTTTTGAGATTTAACACGATAACCAACTGAAATGATTACATCTAAATTGTAATATTCTATATTATATGTTTTCCCATCTAGGGCAGTTGTCGCAAAATTTGCGACAACTGAAAACTTATTAAGTTCTTTGTCTTTAAAAACATTGCTTATATGTTTTCCTATAGTCTTTACATCTCTTCCAAAAAGTTCAGATATTTGATTTCTATTAAGCCATACTGTTTCATTTTCTACCGATACTTTAAGTTCCAATTCCCCATCATTATAAACGACTGAATCTGATTTATTGTGCTCATTCATAGGCTTTTCCTCATTGTAGTTTCTGTATCTTAACAACTTTTTTGAATTGAGGTTTAAAATATGGCAATTTATAATTTTTTTGTTATATTTTTTGGTTTTGTTTGGTAACTTTTACATGAATTCCACCTCGAGAGAGGTTGGAGCTGGAAATAAAAACTTTAATCAAATATTTTCTATCATTTAAGCTTTTTTTAAAGGTCACATTTTGTGACCTTAGTGTTTCTGTTTCTTGTTTGGTCATTTCATCGTGGGATGTTTTATCAATTCATCTGCAAAATTATAAATGTCTCTATCAAAATATGATAACAGTTCAAAAATATCATTTTCAATATTGGTATATTCTGATTTATTTATTATTCTTTCATAATGAAATACTCTATTTCTGAATTTTCTTATACGATTGAGTTTTTTATCTAATATGTCACGATTTATAAGTTTTTGTTCTCTTGTTGGTATATTTGGGAAGATATGTTTAATATCTTTTATTCTTATAAGGTTTGTATATGATTTTCTAAAAAGGGAAGTCCAAAAACCAAGTGGCAATTCTGCAATAATTTTATCATATGTTTTATTTTCTCGTCTTTGTAGTATCTTCTTTTTTGCTTCAATTATTTTTTGTTTTGTATCTTTGTGTAATATGTCGCTATCTATCCACTCTTTTGAAATTTTGTATTTAAAGTAATGATCTATAGAATTTCTCAAGCTTACTTCAAAAACAGAAAGTAATATATAGTATTTTTCACTATTGTGAAGATTTTGTTTGTACTCTTCAAAATCAGTATAATTTTGAAGCCTAATATTGGTTATAAACTTTGATTTAACTTCATCTTTCACTTGACTTTCCTTTCTATTTTATATATACTTTTAGCACGACATCCAGTAAGTCTTTAACCTTTTGAGTTAAAGCTTGGATTTTTTTATTTCTCATAATTTAATCTTCCCTCTATTTTCCATATTCATTCTTACCTTTCATTTTAGAGTATTTTTCTTTGCTAACTTACAGTATTTATTTCACCTCAAAAGAGGATGGAGCGATAAAAAAGTATCTTAGCAACTTTTTTGATTTGAGGTTAGAAATATGGCAATTTGTAATATTTTTGTTATATTTTGTGGTTTTGTTTTTGGCTTTTATTGTGGAGGGATGTTTGTTTGGAAACTTTTATATGCATTCCACCTTGGGAGAAATTGAAGCGAGCGAAAAATAACAAATATGATATTTATTATTTTTATAGTAAAGTTTAACTTCTAATTTACCATATACCAAGGAATAAAATGAGTAATACAATTAAGGCAAAAGATATTACCCAAGAAAATTTGATACGCTTTTTAAAAGATTCAATAGAACCAAATAGTAGTATTCATTGTGGATTTATACTTGGTGCAGGGGCATCAATACAATCTGGAATTCCCACAGGTTCAAAACTTGCAAAAAAATGGTTTGATGAAATTAAAGAAGATACAAAAAAAGAAGAATTTAATAGTTGGATAAAAGAAAAAAATATTAGTGAAAGTAATCTGGCTGAACCTTATACAAAAATATTTGCAAAACGATTTGAAGTAGATTACAGAGCAGGATATGAAGAACTTCAAAGATATATGGACAAAGCTGAACCCAGTATTGGTTACTCTTTTTTAGCTCAATTTTTAAGTAAAACTTCTCATAAATTTATAATTACAACAAATTTTGATACTATGGTCGAAGATGCACTTTTTGGACTAAAAGAAGCAAAACCTTTAGTTTTAGGACATGAACTTCTTAGTAAGTATATCAATCCAACATCGCCTACACGACCAACCATTATAAAAATACACAAAGATTTCTTACTTGACCCATATAATACTGAAGAAACAATAAATGAATTAGATAAGCAATGGCAAGAATCATTAAAGCCTTTACTAAATGAACACTCAATGATAGTAATTGGATATGGAGGAAATGATGATAGCTTGATGAATTATCTAAAAGAAATGAAAGAAAGAAAACCTATATATTGGTGTTATAGAGATGATAAACAAAAATTATCTTCAAAAATTATTGATATTTTGACAGAAAAAGATTTTATTGTACAAATTCA
>JBAYZM010000313.1:0-2750 GCA_041672515.1 Arcobacteraceae bacterium | reverse complement strand
TTCCTTTAGAACTCTCAACGGTTGATTTTGTTTCGATTGTTATAGGGGCTGTGTGTATTGTATTTGCTGCTTCTTTTTATCCTGCCTATAAAGCAACAAACATCGATGTAATCGATGTTTTACGAAATGAATAGTGATAAACAGAGTAGTAAATAGTAGGAAGTGAGATGGGGTTATTCTCCCTTCTTACTTCTTACCACTCACTATTTTTTTATCCTTTTATTCCATCAAAACGAGAACTCAATAAAAAGGCTTTTGTTTTGAAGAAATAGAGAATAAAAGGCAAGACATACAAAATACTGCTGCTAATTATCATAGTTGTATAATACTCTTGCGCTAAAAATGCCCCTGCTCGTATAAATGTTGCCAGTAAA
The DNA here is from genome assembly GCA_041672515.1 of Arcobacteraceae bacterium. GTDB lineage: Bacteria > Campylobacterota > Campylobacteria > Campylobacterales > Arcobacteraceae > Marinarcus. Next base: position 2,376 of record JBAYZM010000313.1, on the reverse strand, counting down.
AGCAAAACAAATCCTGTAGCAATCCAAGTTTTTGAGACAATTTCTCGTCCTGTATGTACGTACGCAATAATAACCATGACCATAAAAAAAGTCAAACTGAATGCTCCGGTGGTTAAAAAATGTCTAAAATCGCTTTGATACGGCAATGCCAATAACGAAGTTATTCCCAATAAACCATATCCTAATGCCATAAAAACAAAAATAGTTCCCAAATAGATGGTAAAGGGTTTGAAGACAATGGATTCAAATTCTAAATTATAGTCGTTTAAAATACCCAATATAGAAGCACCACTTGCAATCCCCAACCAAGCTAAAAGAGAGTTTGTGGGATAAAAAAATTCAATCACTGCAAAAAAAGCAACACAAAAAATAGCTAAATTATAGCGATAGGGTCGTGCTTTAAATACATCATCGTAGTTTTCATGAACAAGCATTTCATTGATAATTTCCATATTAATACGTCGTAGAACCAATAGTATCAGTATCATAAACACCGAAATTGCTAAGATTAAAATGGCAAGAGGTTGAAAAGAAATCCATTCTAAAGAGGAAGCAAAAAAGAGAGTTTGTAATAGTGTTAGTACTATAATAACATATCCAATACTGGAACTTCGCTGTAATTTATCTAAAATGACCGGTTTAAAAATCCAACCAATAAGCCAAAAACTAAGGCTAAGATTAAGTAATGCAACGATTTCTATGCCTAAAAAATCAATACACCAAAAACCAATACGCCCCAATGCCCAAACAATAACAATGGTAAGCAGTTTTTTATTGACTATGGGAACAACTCCAGGATACATTTCAGGTAAAGCCGTAATCATAAACGCTAAAATTCCCCCAAATCCTACTCCAAAAAGAAGTTCATAAATGTGCCAGTTTAAGGGGTTTTTTATAATTGAAAAGGAAATTACACCACCAAAAACCAAACTCCAAAGTAAAATATTTACAACAATATACCACGGTAAAATCAATAAAAATGGTCGAAAGCCATACGCTAAGACTTGAGGAATGTTATCTTCCTCGGGATAATATTTGTAGTGTTTGGTTGCCATTATTTTGCCTTTATTTCAAATGTGTTTAAAATGTCGTCGTCGTTTAAAAGTATTTTAGTTTGTGCAAAAACAAACGCATCATCACGCAAGGCTTTTGGTTCTTTAAAATGGTACTCTTTGATAATTTCCCCTGGATCACTTTTTAAAAGTAAAATGGTATCACTTAAGCGTATGGCTTCCATTAAATCGTGGGTAATAAATAAAACACTCATTTTTTCTTCTTCGCAACTTCTCAAAACACAGTTTTGTAAATCTTTTTTAAGTCCAATATCCAAAGCAGAAAAAGGCTCATCTAAAAACAGAAGTTGGGGTTTTGTAATTAAAGCCCGAGCAAAACTGACTCTTTGACGCATTCCACCGCTTAAATCTTTGGGATATTTTTTAAAGTCATTTTTTTCAAGACCAAAATCAAGCGCAATTTTACAGGCCTCTTTAAAGGCTTTGTCGTATCCTACTTTGGCAATAATTGGCAACATAATATTTTCTATTGTGGTTTTCCAAGGAAGAAGTCTTGCATCTTGAAACGCAAAGGCGCTGCTTTTAAAGGTGTTAGAAATTTCACCTTCAACCACATCAAGTAAACCACCACAAAGTTTTAGCAAGGTGGTTTTACCTCCACCACTTGGTCCTACAATGCTAATAACCTCCCCTTTGTGAAGTTCAAAATTAATATTTTTTAGAATTTGTGTAAAACCAAAATAAAAATCCAACTCTTTAACGCTTAGTTTCTCCACGATTCTACCTCTTTTTTAATGGGTTCTAAAATAATATATTCTACAAAAAGTAAAACTCCAATCATGGTGGTAACCAACGCTAATGCCGTTGGCGTATCCAAATGACTTCGTGCAACAGCTAACGCAGAACCAATGCCATCATTGGCACTTAAAAGCTCTGCCATAATGACAATTTTCCAGCTCATTCCCAAAGCACTAATCCATGAAGGAAACAAATATGAAAATAAGTGTGGAAAATATAAATCTTTGCATTTTTGTATAAAACTTAAACCAAAACTCTCCACCATCTCTTTTAAATCCCCTTCAATGGTTCGACTGCCTTGTAATGCACCGATAAAAATAATAGGAAATGAAGCAATAACCACTGTAAAAATAACGGTAGTATCGCCAAAACCAAACCAAATCATGGCTAAAACAATCCAAGCAATGGGTGGAATTCCCACTAGTATTGTAACAATAGGACGACTCATAATGGAAGCAGTAATAAAATAACCCGCCACTAAACCCAACGATGTCCCCAAGGCTAAAGCAATTAAGAACCCTAAAGTTCCTCTTTGAATGGTCAGTTGCAAATCGTGCAAGAACTC
>JBAYZM010000312.1:0-2794 GCA_041672515.1 Arcobacteraceae bacterium | reverse complement strand
ATCGATAAATTTTTCACTCATTCTATCGACTCTGTAAAGTTGTTTTCCTTTATACTGTTGCATAAAGGCTTTTGCATCATTTTCACTGGCAAAAGGAATAATATCATCACCCCCAACACTCATAAGGGTACTTCCAAAAACATAATAGGCACTTTGTGTATTTATGAGTTTTTTGGTTTTATAATCCATTACAAAGGTTTTAGACACCTCTTTTTCTTTGGTTTTTTGAATATGATGAAGTTGCTTAAAGGTATATTTAGGTGAACTTGTAACATCAAAACTGTTGTCTTTGTAAACCACTACCCCAATAAAATCTCTGTTTTTGTCTAATGTGACTTGTTTTACCGGACACACTTGTGTGGGTGAGATATTTAAATCATCGTACCCTAAACCCTCAAATTGTAAAGTGTTTGCAAACAGTGCAGTGCAAATGCAGATGATGGCGATTAAAAATTTCATGTTGTCTCCTTATACTAAATCTTTGTTTTTAAATGCGAAATATCCCAAAATGGCAAAAATAAGTCCTAAAATAATCGGATAAATAATGGCATAGTAGGAAAAAAATGTTTTCCCAAACTCATCCAAAATAAAATATGCCGAAGGACCAATGACTGATAACTCAGGGTCAAAAAGAGAAATGGCTCCGAGCCTAAATACTTGCAGTGGATTACTTAAGGCAATGGAAAAAACCAATTCAGCATTGGCAAACTCTTGGCTTAAAACGCCTATGAGTAAAATATCGATAAAGGCTAGTAGCGCTAACCACAGAAAAAAAGCAACACCCAAAGCCACCTCTTGAGTTTTAACAACCGAAGAGATAAAAAAACTGAAACCTAAAAAGTTGACATTGAGTGCAAAAATAAGTCCAATGTAATAAAAAAAGATTCCCCAAGGCACTTCGACACCTTTGGCAACTCCCCAAATTAAAGCCAAGAGTAATGCTCCAAAAATAGGTAAGGTCACACTGAGCAATCGTCCTAAAAATCGTCCAAAGAAATAATCTTTTAACGAAATGGGAAAAGAGAGCAGATACTCCAATACATTGCTGTCTCGATCAGCTGCAATGGTTCGCACCGTGCTGATTAAAATAAAAATGGGCAAAATGACAATACAAATTTCAATAAAAATCAGCAACAAACGACTCAATCCACTGAATCCTTGGATTTTTGATTCGGTCACGCCTGAAATAAAAAAAAGTGCCACAATGCCACCAAAAACCAAACTGTATGACAAAAACCATTTTGAACGCAATGACTCTTTAATATCTATGGAAAATATTAAAAACAGATTCTTAAATTTTTTCATCTAAAATAACCTTTCCTAAGTCCATCTCAATTTTACGGTTGACAATATTATGCACCTCTTCGAGTCGGTGGCTAATAAAAATCATGACACGATTGTCAATATATTCCTGTAATAAAGAGTAAAAAATATCTCGACCTTTTGGGTCTAAATTTGCCGTGGGTTCATCGAAGATAAAAATATTGGGATTTTTTGCTAATGCAATGGCTATGAGTAATTTTTGCTTCATTCCACCTGAGAGTTTAAAAAAGAGTTTGTTTAAATTGGCATTTAAATCCAACTCCAATTTTTGGCACAAATCAAAAATGGTCTCTTTTGACGAACCACTTGAAACCACCGCATAATGGATTAATTCACTCACACTTAATTTAATAGGAGGAGGAAGTTGCGGAACAAAACCAATATTTCGTAAGGCCTCTTCTCTGTTTTTAAAAGGGTTTGCCCCATTGATTAAAACGTCTCCTTGTGTGGGAATGTACTCTCCTAAAATAGTGCGAACCAGCGTTGTTTTTCCTGCTCCATTTTGTCCCATGATAATAACACTGCTGTTTTGTTCAAAGGTTAAACTCACATTGTCCAAAGAAATTTGGTTGCCAAATTTTTTGGTTAAATTCTTGACTTCTATCATATTAACTTCTTTAATTTAGTTTCGTAATTGAGTGCATCATTGTGGCACACTTCGATACATCGTCCACACAAAGTGCAATCTCCTGAAAGAATTGAGACCGTTTTTTTATTTTCAACATTGGCATTTTTTTTCGTAATTTCTAAAACATGAGGTACCAAACAGACATTACTGCACACTTGGCAATGATCACATCGGTCATCCCAAACTACTTTAGTCGCACTGGGCCAACCAATAAAACTGTAGGTGGTTCCAATGGGACAAATATTTCGGCACCATACTCTTTGTGAATAAAACACTTCAATTAAAAAAACAACGGCAACAAAACTCAGTGCAACACTGTAACCGTAGATTAAAGCTCGACTGATAATGCCCACAATATTGAACGTTTCAAACACCAAAAAGCCTGTAAAGAGTGCTAAAAGAAGAAAAATAACCCAAAAAATATATTTGACTTTGTAATCAAATGTTCGGGATTTGATAATCTTTTTATGCACCAAATGTTGATGCAATTTTTCGCTGATTTCCCCAATAATAGTATAAGGGCACACCCAAGAACAATACGATCTTCCTCCTATGAGCAAATAAACCACAATAATACTCATCGTACCAATGGCTAAATTAATAGGAATTTGATGGTGCGCTGCAAATACTTGAAGCGTCATATACGGGTCAATTAAATGAAATCCTAAAAAGCGTGAGCCACTTAAAGTCCCTTCTAAAATTTGCAAATCAATGTAATACGATAAGACAAAAACAACATGAATTAAAATTACGCTAAGCCATCGATAAAATCGAATTCCCAATCTTTTTTCCCCCTCTTTATTGACGCTAATAAACGTATCTAAAAAAGCAGTTTCATGAATG
>JBAYZM010000311.1:0-2794 GCA_041672515.1 Arcobacteraceae bacterium | reverse complement strand
CAGTTACATTTGTGAAGAAAGACTGCTGAGAAAAAATTTAGAACTTTTAAAAAAAGTGCAAGAAGAAGCCAATGTTAAAATTCTTCTTGCGCTTAAAGGTTTTGCTCTTTGGTCAACATTTGATTTGTGTCGACAATATTTAAAAGGGTGTTGTGCCAGTGGATTAAATGAAGCTCTTTTAGCCAAAGAGGAGTTTAAAGGTGAAGTGCATACCTATTCACCTGCTTTTAAAGAAGATGAAATAGATAAAATTATTGAAATATCGAATCATGTGGTTTTTAACTCATTTACTCAATTTAAAAAGTATAAGCAAAAAGCTGTGGGAAAAACCTCTTGTGGATTAAGAGTTAATCCCGAATATTCCAGTGTCGAAGTCGATTTATACAACCCTTGCGCACCCTATTCACGATTAGGAATCACCAAAGCCAATTTCCAAGAAAATGAGCTTGAGGGTATTGCAGGATTACATTTTCATGCCTTATGCGAACAAAATGTTGATGCTTTAGAAGGAGCATTGGCTAATTTTGAGAAAAACTTTGGTCAATATTTACCGTCAATGAAGTGGGTCAATTTTGGTGGTGGGCACCATATTACAAGAGAAGATTATGATGTGGAGGGTTTAATTGCGTTATTAAAGGCATTTAAATTGCGTTATCCTCATTTGGAAGTCTATTTAGAACCAGGTGAAGCCGTAGGTTGGCAAACGGGAGTTTTAGTTGCAACGGTGTTGGATATTGTGGACAATGGCATGCCATTGGCTATTTTAGACACATCAGCCGAAGCACACATGCCCGATACTTTAGCGATGCCTTATCGAGCAGTTATTCGAGGTGCAGGTTTGCCCAATGAAAAAAGACACACTTATCGATTGGGTGGAAATACCTGTTTGGCAGGGGATATTATTGGGGATTACTCTTTTGATGAGCCTTTAAAAGTAGGGGATAAAATTATTTTAGAAGATATGATTCACTACACTATGGTAAAAACTACGACTTTTAATGGAATAAATTTGCCTAGCATTGTTCTTCTTAAAGAGAATGATTGTTACCAAATTGTAAGAAATTTTGGTTATAATGACTACAAAGGCAGACTCTCTTAAAAAGGAATTGGATGGGACAAGAAAGAAAAATCATCGAAGGTGAATTTAAAGACATGGAAGTGATTGATACAGCGATGCCTGTAAAACACAATTATTTAAAAAAAGACCGAGTACGTGAGAAACTCGAAGAAAAAGTTGAAGAAGATGGTAAAAAAGTCCGAATTTGGGTCCGTAAAGAGACATTAGAATACGAAAAAGAGTTAACCAAACTGCAAATTGAACTGTTAAAGTTTCAAAATCATGTCAAAGAACAAGGGTTAAAAGTTCTTATGTTGTTTGAAGGTCGTGATGCTGCTGGAAAAGGTGGAACGATTAAAAGAATTACGGAACACTTAAATCCAAGGGGTGCAAGAGTCGTTGCGCTTGAAAAACCCAGTGATATTGAACGAACACAATGGTATTTTCAACGATATACCCAATATTTACCCAGCGCAGGGGAGATTGTTTTGTTTGACAGAAGTTGGTATAACCGTGCGGGAGTTGAACCAGTTATGGGATTTTGTACCACCGAAGAACACCATGAGTTTTTAAGAGAAGTTCCTGAATTTGAGAAAATGATTGTAAAATCAGGTATTATTGTCATGAAGTTTTATTTTTCAGTTTCAAAAAAAGAGCAAGCACGACGTTTTAAAAAGCGAGAAGTGGATCCTTTAAAACAGTACAAACTTTCTCCTGTTGATAAAGAATCACAACAGCTTTGGGATAAATATACCATCGCTAAATTTTCGATGCTGATGTCATCGAATACCGATTTGGCTCCTTGGACTATTATACGAAGTGATGATAAAAAAAGAGCAAGATTAAATTGTATTAAACATCTCCTTTCTAATGTTGAGTATCCCAATAAAGCATCCAATGATTTTTTTCAGACCGATAAAAAGATACTTATTAGTGGAACCCAAGAGTTAGAGAACATGGAACAAGATAATAAATTTGCGAGGCTACAATAACGATGAATTTAAATGATTTTAACAGAACCGATTACAGTGGATTGTATATTTCAAAAGAATCACACCCTACGTTTGGGAAAAAATATATTGCCCGATTTCAACACAATAAAAAAAGATATGTTAAAGTTCTTGGCTATACGAAAAAAGATAATTTAAGTAAAAAAGTGGCGATTACGATGTTGCAAAAATTTAAGACCTCTTTGGAATTAGATGATCACATTGAAGCCAAAGACATAGTGTTTAATCCTAAAACACATGAAGTCAAATTTGATAAAACGATTGCGCAGTTGCAAGAAGAAAACAGTTTTTTACGTTCGGTTTTAGGGGAAGAGTATCGTACGGTTGATATTGATATTTTAAAAGATGGTATTCAAAAAATATACGATGCCCAAGAGCTTAAAGATTATCAAATTGAATTGATTAAATTGCAAGATCATTTAGAAAAGCAAAATCAAAGAATGATTATTTTATTTGAAGGGCGAGATGCTTCTGGAAAAGGGGGCGCCATACGAAGAATTACACGGTACATGAACAACAAACATTACCGTGTAGTTGCTCTTGGTAAACCGACAGAAACCCAACGAAATCAATGGTTTTTGCAAAAATATATAGAACATTTCCCCACAGGTGGTGAAATTGTTTTATTTGACAGAAGTTGGTATAACCGTGCGATGGTTGAGCCTATTTTTGGATTTTGTACCCATGAAGAGTATGAAATTTTTATGGAAGATGTAGTGAACTTTGA
>JBAYZM010000310.1:0-2804 GCA_041672515.1 Arcobacteraceae bacterium | reverse complement strand
GCAATCAAGAATGGCATCGTTGGGACAAATGTTAGCCAATATTGCCCACCAATGGCGACAACCTTTAACGGAACTCAATTTAACATTTTTTAACATCAGTAAAGCCTCACGAAAATGTTGCAACAATGAAAAAGTGATGGAATATTATGAAGAGGGAAAATTTATCATTAAAAGTATGTCAAAAACCATTGATGATTTCACCAATTTTTTTGCGCCAAATAAACTCAGTGAACCTTTTTTCTTGAGTGATTCCATTACAGAATCTTTAGAAATTTTGAAAAAACTTATTATAAGAGAAAATATTACCATTCGTACTAGTTTTGAAAAAATAACCGTGGTGGGTATTTCTAATGAACTCTCACAAGTATTGATTAATCTGATTCAAAATGCCAACGATGCGTTTAAGCAACATGGCATTACCAATAAAAAAATCATCATTAAAACCTATAAAACAAAGGATAATTTAGCTGTAATTGAAGTCAAAGACAATGCCTTAGGTATCCCACTTGAACACATTGAAAAAATATTTGAGCCCTATTTTACAACTAAACACTCAAGCAGTGGCACAGGTTTGGGTCTGTTTATGTCAAGACTGATTATCGAAAAAAGTTTAAATGGCACAATAGAAGTACGCAATTATGAAGAGGGGTCAATTTTTACCATAAAAATTCCAATTTCGGTCAAATCTTAACAAAGGTCAAATATTTTATGTTTCCAATGTTGTACAATAAGTGTCATTTTAAATGGAGAACATTATGCAAAATTTAAAGAATTTAAAAGAGTTAAAAGTCTTATTAGTAGAAGACGAAACCAAGTTATCGAAGTTTTTAAAAGATGCCATTGCGGAATATTTTACCAGCTTAACTGTCGCAAAAGATGGTTTAGAAGGCATTAAAAAATTTAAAAAAATCAATCCTGATATCGTCATTACCGATATTATGATGCCCAATCTTGATGGTTTAGAAATGGCAAAAGAGTTGAAAAAACTTAAACCCAACACGCATATTATCGTGTTAAGTGCTTTTAGTGAAAAAGAGAAACTCTTAAAAGCCATTGATATTGGTATTAATAAATATTTTATTAAACCTTTTGATACGGATGAACTTTTAGAGTATATGAGCTCGATTGCTAAAAATCTAAAAAATTTAAAAACCATCAAAATTAACAGTGAATATTCTTACGATAAAAACAATAAAACACTCTATTTTAAAGAGGGTTTGATTAAATTAACGCAAAGAGAACGAGAGTTTTTTTCACTGCTTATGGAAAATCAAAAAAATATTGTAACGATTGATAAAATCATAAAAGCGTTGTGGCCCAATCAACCCAGCGTTACGCCTGAGCGAATTCGTACCTTTATTAAACGATTGCGGATTAAAACATCCAAAGATTTAATCGAAAACATTTCAGGACAAGGGTATGTTTTAGCGAAAAACAACGCGTAAATCGTTGGCTAACTTTGTTGGATCAAAGTTAGCTGTCGCTTCGTTGAGTTTTCCTAAATTATCTTTGGTGTATAAAAAGTTTTGAATAAAAAAATCCCCTTGATACCCTACTTTCTTTAATTTTCCCATCATAGTATTAATATCATTTTCATTGAGTAAATTGGCATGTAAGGTCGTTCTTACTTCAAAAGCAAAATTTTTATGCACCAAAAATTGTAATGTCTGAAAAAAATCATGGTATCGGGAAGTGTGAGTAACAGCTGGGTATTTATTTTGTGTTGCCTTAAAATCAAGTGCAATATAATCGACCAACTGTTGATTGACCAATTCTTGAATCAAAAGAGTATTTAAACCATTGGTGTCAAGCTTGATTTTAAAGCCCAGTTGTTTGATTTGAGTGCAATACGACACCAAATCGTGTAATGTCGCTTCTCCGCCACTTAAGACAACAGCATCGAGTAAGTTAATGCGTGTTTTTAAAAAGTCAAGCACATCTTTAAATGAGTACTTGGCTTTTTTACTTAAGACAATATCGCTGTTATAACAGTACAAACATCGCATATTGCACCCAATAAACCACACAATACACGAAAGATGGTCTTTGTAATCCGTGGTGGTGAACTTGGTTATATCATAAACAATTTTTTTGTTCAACAAATTCCTTTCGTTGCTTATGCTCCCCTTTTTTACCAATATTAAAACTCTCAACAGGTCGATGATAGCCCATAACTCGTGTATACACGATACATTTCTTTCTTTGTTCTTGAACAGTTCTTAGTAAAGTCTCATTTTTTGACATTTTAATTCTCCTTAGATTTTAATTCTTTGAGCAATAGTTCATCGCATTTCGGACAAAATTCATGCTCACCTACGATATATCCATGCACTTCACACACGGAAAAAAGAGGTGTGATGGTAATATACGGCAATTTGTAATTTGAAATAACCTTTTGCACCAATTTTCGACACGCCTCAATGGAACTGATTTTCTCTTTCATGTACAGATGTAAAACGGTACCTCCTGTGTATTTGCATTGCAAATCATCTTGTAAACTCAACGCTTCAAAAGGGTCATCGGTATAATCCACGGGGATTTGAGAAGAGTTGGTATAATAAATATTCTCATCCATTCCTGCTTGTAAAATATCAGCGTAGCGTTTTTTATCCTCTTTGGCAAAACGATAGGTCGTTCCTTCTGCGGGTGTGGCTTCTAAATTGTATAAATTGCCCGTCTCTTCTTGATAAGCAATCATTTTGGTTCTCATAAAGTCCAACACTTCAATGGCAAACTCTTTTCCGTAGTGTGTGGTCATGGTATGTTTGTCTTCACTGAAATTTCTTAACATTTCATTAATTCCA
>JBAYZM010000309.1:0-2810 GCA_041672515.1 Arcobacteraceae bacterium | reverse complement strand
CATGATCAGACATTGAAATGGAACCATCATTTCATAATCTTCAACAAAATCTCCTGCTAGAATAAGAATCTTTTTTGACATAACATCTCCTTTTTATGAATTAAATAATGGTATAGGATTAAGTTTTAATTTGTAATTTATTTTTTGATTAGTTTTTTACAGTTGCATATGGTGCAACTGTGAAAAGCAAAGCAGTTGGCTTCGATAAAATCTGGACAAATATGTTGAACTAGGTTTATATTGAGTTTTTACTCAAATTTCTTCATTTATTTTATTGATTATCTTGAATATTAACTGAAAATTATCAAAGTCAATATTATCAAAGTTTTTGTTTGCATTAAAAATATTTTTTGCAAAATTGTTCTTGGAAAGAGCAATAGAACATTCATGTTTTGAATCTGTAGATGCAAAAACTTTTTCATCAATTACTACTTGCTTTTCACATTTATCTTTTTTTTGTGTCTGATACTGACCACATATACTATTCCCACTAGTATAAAATTCTTTGCCTAAAAATAATCTTCTCCCATTCTCATCTTTTGCTTTAAGTGCATCATCTTTATAATAATATTCAATAGGTATATGATTCAAAGTAGAATTTACTGCTGGAATACAAAAAGAATATATATTATTTCCATGGGAGTTGAATTCATGTTTACCATATTTTGATACGTAGTGAGATTCATCTCTATCAAATATAAAGATTATTTTATTTGAATGTGAAACTTTTTTAAATTCATCAATCATTTTTGCTAATACTGATGAACCCATATCTTCTGAATATTCCAAATAGTTAATATCCAGATTAATTTTGAGAGATGATTGAGCCTTTTTTAAATGCTTCCAATCTGTTTTTCCTTCTGTTATAACCAATGGTTTTATAATACTAGACATTTTTGTTTGCAATTCGGCTACATGATTTTGGTATTTTTCAAGTTCTTCAATTCTTTGTGCTTCTTTATCTTTAAAAAACTTTTCTAGTTCTTTATTTAATTGGATTACTCCCAATTCTTCTTTTAATATTTCAGAACTTTGATCTTCAAATAATTTACCTTTATTGTCAATAAGCATTACTTGAGTGCCTTGCTCAAAATTTTCTCTCCATATTCTGTAAAGAGAAACATTTTCACCTTCTAACGATATAAAATTAAACGCATGAGATGTTAAAAATATTTGTTTATCTTGAGAATATTCATCTTTAAATTTATTTGCCAACAGTTGTGCATTGGCATATTCATATGAGTTTTCTGGTTCTTCAAAAGCCCAAATAACAATGTTTGCTTTTTTATTACGTGTAATTTCATTAAGAATTTGAGGAATGAATTTTGCTTGTATTCCATCACCTCTTGATGTTAAAGGAATTTCATTTTCTGTGACAACTTCTAAGACTTTTGAGAAATCCAATTCTGGAATAGCAAAATTTGAAGTATCAATTTCTTGTGCATTTCCTAAAAAATGTTTCATCATTCTTTCAGCTTCAAGGTCTATTTTTTGACTTAATAAATTTGTAATATCTCCTGCAGTAAGTTGTTCCATCCATTCTCGAAGAGTTTTTTGTTGAGTTGAAGTTGATGAGAGGTCTGTTCCAAGTTTTGACATTTTTGTACCTAATGATTGTTGATATTCTTGCTTTAAATAATCAAAAAATCTAAAATCTTTAATTGCCGGAATATATAAAAAATAAATTTTTTTTAAAAAACTTGTTGTTGATGACTTGACTTCTGCATCAGATTCTTTTTCTTCTCCTTCCCGAATATATTTTAGAAGTGCTCCTCTTTTTGTTTTAGTTTTTCTATCATGAAATTTTCCATCTTTATTCCAAGTTTTTTCTATCCAAAATTCATCAGGTAAAACTTTAGAACTATAAAAACCATTTTTACTAAATAAGATTGAAATATTAATTAGCTGTTTATTATGCAAAGTTTTTGATTGGTTGGCTCGATATTTTGAAAAATCATTGTTAAAATTAAAATCACTATAAAAATCAACTTTATCTTCTGTGAAAAATAGATTTAAAGCTTTTAAGACATTAGATTTACCAGAATCATTTTTCCCCGAAAGAATATTCAAATCACTAATATTATGAATATGAATTTGTTTTGAAAATGACCTAAAATATGATATTTTAATTTCTTTAATTATTTGCATTTTTATCCTTTGAGATGATTTTATATTTGGCACTTTTTATCATACATGATACAAAACTATATACATCAAAAAGCTTTTCAAATTTTTCATCATTTTTTGATTGTTTGTTTTCTAATGTTTCTAATCTTTGAAATATTAAGGCATTGCTTGAGATGAATTTTCTCATATTTACAAAGGTTTCTATTATCTGAATACTTACTTCTATAGCTACTTTACTTCTCAGTACTGCTGAAAGCATAGATACACCTTGTTCAGTGAAAACATAAGGTAAATATTTTGTATGTTTGCCCCATGTATTTTCCAATTTTAAACTTAAGGTCGCAAATTGCGACCTTAAGTTTTTATATTCATCTTCCGTAAGTTGAAATCTAAAACTTTCAGGAAACCGCTCAATATTTCTTTTAACTTGTTAATTAAGTCTTTTGGATTCTACTTGATACAGTTCTGCCAAATCACTGTCTAACATCACTTGTACACCACAAATGGCAAAGATTTTATTTTTTATATTTTTTTGTACAACGAGTTCATTCATTTTTACACTTACTTTGGGTGTTTATATTATCACTGTTTTTAATATTTAAATCACTGGAATTATTCTATCAAAAAAGTATGGAAAAATAGAATCTTTTTTGTTATTTTTTCAAGAATATACTTCAAAACGA
>JBAYZM010000308.1:0-2836 GCA_041672515.1 Arcobacteraceae bacterium | reverse complement strand
CATGTTCTGCAATTTTGATGGAATTGTCTTCGATTTCATGGGCTAATTTAATGCATTTTTCTTTGAAGTTTTCGAGTTCAATGGTATTGTCTTTTGTAACAATCCCAAATTTATCGGATTCAATTCGGTAGATTTGATAGGTACTATTGGAAAATTCATTTTTAAGTTTAAGGGCAAATTGGAAGAGCAATTCATCCCCATTTTCTTCTCCATACAAGTCATTGATGTTGGAAAATTTATCAATATTCACCAACGCCATAATGGTATTGGTATTTTCATCTAAATCTTTTTTGAGTTTATTTCGATTGGGAAGATTGGTAAGTTTATCAATATATAAATCTTTTAATTCATGATAGAGTAACGATTGTCCCATAATTTGTAGAAGTTTTTTCATATCAATGGGTTTTAGAATATATTTGTCCACGCCAATATCAATGGCTTCAAGCAGATATTCGGTGTTGGAAAATGCCGTTGTAACAATAATAGGAATATTGGGATTAATGACTTTAATTTTTTTAATCATTTCAAGCCCGTTCATATTGGGCATATTGACATCGGTAATAATTAAATCAATTTGATCTTGATATTGTTCAAAGAGTTTTAGCCCTTCTTGTCCATCTTTTGCAATGTATTGTTTTTTGGTAAAACCTTTTAAAATGTTTAACGTGATATCTCGTAAAGCATCTTCATCTTCTGCATATAAAATTGTAATATTTTTTAAAATAGAAATATTGTTGACCATTAATTTAAACTCCCAATTAATCATAACAAAAATTCAAATAAGACCCATGGTCTACATCTTTTTATTTGCTATTGGATATAATACCCACAATTTAATAAAAGAGAAATTATGGACAATAAGATTATTTTAAATAGAGTAAAAAGTGGTAAATTGCATAACAAAATAATGACAAAAAGAGAGGCTGCTTGAGTGCCTGAAACAATCAAATGCAGTCACTGCCATGGAGTATTTAGTCAAGATATTATGATTCAAGAAGAGGGGCTGTCTTTTTGTTGTAAGGGATGTCAAGGTGTTTATCATCTGTTAAAAGAGGACGGATTAGACTCTTTTTACGATAAATTGGGCAATAAAATGATTGCACCTCCCATAACAAGTGACAAAGATACTTCAAAATTCGATTTGGAAAGTTTTGAAAAACGTTTTGTGCAAACATTGGATAATGGCTTTAAAAAAGTCGATTTAATTATTGAAGGAATCCATTGTGCGGCGTGTATTTGGCTCAATGAAAAAGTGCTGTATGATACCAAAGGAATTATTGAAGCCAACATCAATTTTACCAATAATAAAGCCAAAATCGTGTGGGACGATTCCCAAGTAAAACTCTCACATATCATCGAAAAAATCAGAAGTATTGGGTACAATGCGTATGCGTATGACTCTAAAATTGCCGATGAAAAAGCCACCAAAGCCCAACGAGACTATTTTATACGAATGATGGTAGCGGTGTTTGCTACGTTAAATATTATGATGCTTTCGGTTGCCAAATATACAGGATTTTTCACAGGAATTGATGATGATGTGAAACATTTAATTCACATTGGAGAATTTATTTTAACCACACCCGTTTTATTTTACAGTGGTTGGATATTTTACAAAGGCGCTTATTTTGGCTTAAAAAATAAAATCGTTACCATGGATTTATTGGTCAGTTCTGGGGCAACATCGACTTATCTTTATTCCATGTACATTTTATTGGGCGGAGAAGGTGAGAGTTACTTTGATTCCGTAACGATGATTATTACGTTTGTTTTAGTGGGGAAATATTTAGAAGTCATTGGCAAAAAAAATGCCGTGGATACCTTGGATAAAATCAAAAGTCAATTGCCACTGGAAGCCGTGATTATTGAAAACAATCAAAAAAAAGTTGTCTGTCTGGATGAAATCAATGTAGGGGATATTGTCGAAGTAAGACCCGGTGAAAAAGCGTGTGTGGATGGAGAACTGCTTGAAGATAAAGCCACATTTGATGAATCAAGTATGAGCGGTGAATCGCATTATGTCTATAAAAAAATCGGTGATAAGATTTTTAGCGGTACGATTAATATTGACTCACTCATACACTACAAAGCTACTACTAATTTTGCCAATTCAACTTTGAATTCCATTGTAACCCTTTTAGAGGACTCTTTAAGTTCCAAACCACAAATAGAGTACACTGCCAATAAATTATCGCGAAAATTCTCTTCAACTATTTTAACATTGGCATTTTTTACCTTTTTAGCATGGTATTTTTTTGGCTTTGAAATGGGATTTGTCAATGAAAATGCCAGTGATTTTGAACAAGCGTTTATTGTTGCCATTTCAGTGATTGTTATTGCGTGTCCGTGTGCTTTAGCCTTAGCAACACCCATTGCCAGTTTAGTAGGAATTTCCGAATTGGCACGAAAAGGATTGTTGTTTAAAGAGGCCAAATTTATTGAAACCATTGCTAAAGCCACTAAAGTCGTGGTTGATAAAACGGGAACATTAACCAATGGCGAGTTAAAAGTAGTCAAAGCGCAATTTTTTGATGAGAACATTCATAAATTAAATTTATTGTACTCTTTGTTAGAGTCTTCGACGCATCCTATTAGTGTTTCCGTTAAAAATTATTTGCAAACGAATTATCCTCATATGGAGCATAAAATGCTTTACGAGGTTAGAAATATTCAAGCCAAAGGGGTTGTCGCACACTATAAAAATGTGGACAATAAAGAGTATGAACTGCTGGGTGGAAACAGTGAACTTTTAAAAGAGTTTCATATTGATTATTCATTTGAAACGAACAACAGTGTTTATTTGTTTGCGATTAATAAAAAAATTGTTGCTACATTT
>JBAYZM010000307.1:0-2864 GCA_041672515.1 Arcobacteraceae bacterium | reverse complement strand
TTTGAAGCGTTAAGTTTAGCCAATGAAGGCACGTTTGTTTTAGCCATCAATGAAGTCTATGCCCAAAAAGCTTTGGACGTATTGCACGCTTGTGAGGTTTCAAAAGAGGCAAAACTCATAGGAAAAGTCAGCCAACAGTATGAAAAGAAAGTGATTTTAAACACTCCTTGGGGAACAAAACGATTTTTAGAAACCCCTACGGGTGAACTTTTGCCAAGGATTTGTTAAATGCACGAATATTCGATTGTTCAATCTTTGCTAGAAAGTTGTGAAGAACACGCCCAACAAAATGACGCAACTAAAGTAACTAAAGTCGTCGTAAAAATTGGTGTATTAAGTGGGGTAGAACCTGAGTTGCTTGAAACTGCTTTTAACACCTTTAAAGAAAAAACGGTTTGTCATGAGGCTTTGTTTGTTGTCAACAGACAAGATATTGTCATTTTTTGCAACGATTGTCAAACGACATCAACCTTGCAAAAGCGAGAATTTACTTGCCCAAAATGTCAAAGTATCAACATTGATGTTAAAGAGGGGGAAGAGATGTACTTAATGAGTTTGGAGATGGAATAGGGGTATCGCTGAAAATCCTTTCTTGATTTAGAAACAAAGCAGCAAATGCTTTGAGAGTATTTTCATTGTCTAAAACCTCTTTTTCATAATGCGTTGAATATAACGTGTAGTTTGCAACCACTTTGTGGTTACTCAAATCAATGATATTCAACTTTAAACTCCTAAAAAAGACCCCATAAAAGTCTTGAGTTGTAAAAAGATACAAGCCAAAATGACTGTTGTCGCACGTGGTTTGAAAAAGAGCTTTTTCTTGCCATTGGGAGTGAATAAACTCTTGCAGTGCCAAGCTGATTTTAGGAAGATTGTTTTGTTTATTTTGAATACATACCAAAGCATTTTTAGGCAAATAAAGCGTTTGAGTGTAGCTGTTTTTATAGCGAAATTCTGTTGCTTTAGAGGGTTCAAACGAAGAGGTGGAAAGACAACCCGCAAAAAAAATAGGGCAACACAAAAGTAAAAATCTATTCATACTCTTCTCCCAAATAATGAGCATAAATCAAAGCGAACTCTCTGAAGTTTTTTTCAATAATGGCTTTGGGTTCAAGGGTAAGTTTATTAAAAAAACGTCTCTCCTGCGAATCCAAACGACCCAATTGGACAGGATAAGACAAAAGCTCATCAAATAAGATGGCACGTTTATTTCTGAAATCAATTTTATACGCATAAAAAAGCCCATTGTACTCACAAAAAACAAGAGGTGGCATCAGCATATTGTTGATAATCAACAGCTTTTCCCCTTTGGGCAATAAATAGAAAAAGTTAAACCCTTTTTCGTGTAAAACATCGATTTTAACCATTTCGTAGCTGTGAAACGTAATATCTTTTTGAACATTTTGTCCAATATGCAAATAGGTTTCGTGTTCAAACATGGCAATATCCAAACGTTGTCGAAAAGGTTTGTACTCAAACTCAAAAGAGAGATTGGTACTTAACATTAAAAAATCCAACTCTTTATCTGAAACTTCTTCGTCATTGGCGATTTTGAGAATAATTTTTGATAACTCCATGATTTTAAGAGGTTGCATCAACTCTTCGAGCATGGGAGTATACATAACTTCATAAAGCGTAATTCCTGCTTCCATCCAAAGACCAAAAGGCAAAAAAAACAAAATGCTTTTGTCGTATGTCAATCGAGCGGTGGTTTCTTGATAGGAGTAGTGTGGGGTGGTATAAATTTTTGAGTCATGATAGTCAATAATCAAATCAGGGACAGCGACAGCTTTGATAAATGAGGCTTCTAAAAAGGAGTAAAGCAGAATAAAAAAGAGAACTTTTTTCACACAGACTCCTTTGTTTTAAAAAAGTAGTGTATCAGAATTTTTGTTAAAATTTTTTATAAAGTTGCAAATATTCAGGCGTACAAAGTGGACATCGTTTGTAAACAAAATCTTTTCTAAGTTGGTTAAAGGGTGAGTTTGGGTTATAAAACGATTCGTACATAAACGCCAACTCTTCGTCGCGATAACTTTGCAGTGGTTTTAAGGCTTCATCGTTGCTTCGTTGGGCTTCTTTTTTATCCAATAAATCATCATATTCCTCGCTTTGTGCCAAATTTTCGCAAAACTTTTCAAGCTGTTGTTGGTACTTTTCTTTGTTCCAATCCAACACTTCGTCCACATAACCCATGGCTTTGGCTCTTTTTGTTCCCAATGGCAAACACGATTGGGTGAGTTCATGGGCTTTTTGATTTCCCAGTTTTTTGGGTAAAAGGTACGTCCAATATTCACTGCCATGAAGACCCAACGTTTTGTAGTGTGGGTTTAAAATAATGCCATCCCGTGCAAGAACATAATCACACGCCAAAGGCAAAATGGCTCCACCTGCTCCTGCATTTGCACCCAAACTTGCTACTGTGATGATATGAGAGGTTAAAATCACATCTCTTACAATATCGTTCATGGCATGAATATTCGACCACCCATCTTCGGCTTGTTTTTTGGAATCTTCCATAACATTTAAGTGAATGCCATTGGAAAAAAACTCTTGCCCACCCATGAGTACAAGCACTTTAATCTCTTTTTGAGCCGCTAATTCATACGCATATTTTAGTCGTACACACTGTTCAATGCTCATTGCGCCATTGTGAAAATCAAAAAACAAATAGCCCACTTCATTTTTTTCTTCATAGTAAATTTCTTTAAAGGTTTCAAGTTTTTCTTCAAGCAATAGTGGGATTCTGCTTTCATAAATGCCTTTGAGTTTTTCTTTTAACACTACGGTACAAGGCAGTTTAAAACTGTTGGGCAAATGCGGTTTTAAGTGGCTAATCCACACCGCACCATCCCGCGTGGTAA
>JBAYZM010000306.1:0-2873 GCA_041672515.1 Arcobacteraceae bacterium | reverse complement strand
AACGCCTTTTTAAAATCTTCTATAAAATAATGGACCCGTTGGCTGGGAATTCCTGCATACTCATTATCTATGACAAAAATATTCTCTTTTTTTGAAGCTGCAATTGGGATGGTTTTCCACTTTTGAATCAATGCTTCTTTGGTTATATCACTGGAATGCAAATAAGGGGCTAATAAAATGACTATATCGGGATTGAGTTTAATAATGGTTTCTAAATTGACCGTAGGTTGCGCTAAAGTAGGCATATTGTAGGCATTTTGATTATTGGAGTGCAAAATAATATCTTCTAAATAAATATTGTGTCCCACCACATAAATGGGTTTTGAAAAATTGGTTGTGGCACTGATGACAATTAAAATTTTTTGGTTGTGTATGATGTTTTTAATGCTTTCTAAACTGTTGTTAATGTCGCTTAATATTTTGCTGGAATGCTCTTTTTCTCCATAAAAATCAGCAATCTTTTGTATGGTTTGCTTAATATCGTCCATCGAATTGGTTTTTAAAAGCATATAATTTATTTTAAGTTTTTCCAAATTATCCATCACACTCATGTCATACGCTTGAAGCATAACCATATCAGGTTTAAACGCAACCACTTTTTCCAAATCCACACTAAAATAGCCCCCTACTTTAGGCAATAGTTTCGCTTCTTCAGGATAGTTTGCAAACTGCGTATTTGCCACAATGGTATCACCTTTGCCTAAGGCAAAGATGATTTCATTAATCGATGGGCTTAAGGCAATCACTTTGGGTGTTGCATAAAGCGTAAGCGTAAAAAAGAGTATTAAAACAATTTTCATTAAAAGGTAGCCTTTAATCCAACATACGCACTTCTTGACGCTGTGGCGTATCCATCGATGGTTTGATAATATTTATCGGTAATGTTATCCAATTTAACATAAGCATTGAGGTTTTTAGTGATTTCATAATTAACCACACTGTTCCAAAGAGTATAGTTTCCTGTTTGTTCTCCTTGTTCATTAGCATTATCAAATCGGCTTCCCACATGCTCTCCAAAAACAGCTACATGAAATTTTGCAATCCCATAATAATCAACACCAAATTTCAGATTGTCTTTGGCTCGTTTTGCTAAAAATTCACCGTCTTTATTTTTAGCACTGAGTTTTGTGTACCCTAAAGAGAGCAAAGTTTCTTCAAAAATATCTTTTTTATACCCTACTTCAAACCCTTTTAGTTTGTTTTTTCCGTCAAGATTTTTATAAATGGCATCATTATTCATCCAATTCAATGGAGTTGGATCATCCCACTCAATCAAATCATTAATGGTTTGGTTAAAGTAAACAAAGGTAAAGTTTTTGTACTCAAACCCTACATCATAGTTTTTACTCTCTTCGGGTTTGATGTCCATATTCGTCGCCCCCCATGGATTAATATTTTGCACAAGTTGTGGAACACTGTATGCCGTACCATAATTTGAAGAAACAGAGAAATCGGTAGTCAGATTATATTTTGCTCCTACTTTTCCCGTTGTTTTGTTATTAAAGTTATCAAAAGAGTCATGTCTAAGGGATTGCGTAAGAACCAAATCATTAAAGATATTGCTGTTGGTTAAGTAAACATTTTTGGAATCATTTGAAGCGTCATTGACACTTTTATCGGCTTTAATGTAGTTCATTTTATCTTCATTTTTTCCCATTCCTAACATAAGAAAATCTTTCTCATTATAGGCAATGGTATCGCTTAATTCCAATGAATTGCTTTGGCTTTTGGTGTATTTCACTCCCCAAGTTGTTCCAATTTGATCACGCTTTATTTCAGATTCATCGTATTTAATATTTAAGTCATGATTTTTTAAAGCTAAGTTGTAATATAGGCTATACAGTTGGCTTTGTGTATCATTTTTCATTGTCGTATCATTTGGGTTATTGGCACTGCTGTCGTACTCTTTTAGAGCATCAATATCAATAACATTAAACCCAATTTTTGAATTTTCGTTTATATAATAGTTTGTTTTAAAGTTCAACGTCGTATTTTCATACGCATCGTCTTCATATTGGTTGATATCTTGTCCTTTGGGTGCTGCTGAAGTAAAGCCATTGGTTGTTAATTCATTGGCACTGAACATCACATCAAAAGTTTCGGTTGCATGGGCTAAATTTGCACCATATTTTTGGGTATTAAAACTTCCATATTCAACATTGGCACTGCCACTTGTTCCTAAGGTAGGTTTTTTAGTAATAATATTAATAACTCCCGCACTGGCATCAGCACCCCAAATCCCACTTTGAGCTCCTTTAATCACTTCAATTCGTTCAATATTATTCATCATGATATGAGAAATATCTGTACCACTCATACTGGAATGGTCTTTGTATTTTACACCATCAATTAAGATAAGAACTCTGTTATTATCACTTCCACGTAAGTTTAGTGTGGTTGAACTTCCTATGGCTCCATTTGAACTTAAAGAAATTCCATCTATGGTATTTAAAGCCTCACTTACGGTTGTAAATTTTTTCTCTTCAATCTCTTCTTTGGTGATAACACTGACATTTGAAGTCACATCTTTAATCGATTGCTCGGTTTTAGTGGCACTGGTAACAGTAATGGTTGAAAGTTGGTAGTTGTCGTTGGCTTGTAGTTGTGTTGTTGCGAGTAGAAAGCTTGCAACTAAGCTTGTTGTTATTTTTTTTTGCATTATTTTATTCCTATGTTTATTTTAAATTATTGGTTGAATACGTTTTGACAGGTTTAAGTTGTCGAGACAGCAAGATGCTGACTATTTGTGGTACAGCAATACTAAGCGTATTGGCAATTGCACTAAACAGTGAACTCAATATTTGACTGACCGTTGCAGCTAAGATACCAAAAATGGTAAAATATTTTCGTGTTTTACTGATCATTATTTCCTC
>JBAYZM010000305.1:0-2944 GCA_041672515.1 Arcobacteraceae bacterium | reverse complement strand
CGTTTCAATACGAAACAACTATAAAACCTACCAAGAAGCGGTTAAAAAAGCCGATGAATTATTGTATGACGCCAAAAATAGTGGTCGAAATAAAATCATTTTAGATGATGGGAAAGTGCTTTAATCCTCGCATTGGATTGAAGAATTCTCTCATACGCAATATTGCCACGAACGACTTGTTGATAAATGGTCTCAATGAGTTCTTCAAGGTTTTGACTTCCCAATTGATTTCCAAACAACACGATATCCACTCCAGAATTAATCGCTAGTGTAACGGTTTGTGCTAATGTATAGTGTTCGCTAATGGCTTTCATTTGCAAATCATCACTTATGAGCACTCCTTCAAAACCCAAATTCTCACGCAGCAGTTTGGTATTGATATTATGTGAGAGCGTGGCGGGATATTTTGGGTCTAAATGCGCATTAAAAATATGCGCGGTCATAATCATGGAAACACTCTTATTTTTAATCATGCTTTTAAAAGGCTCTAACTCCATCTTATGCCATGATTGAGTTACATCAACAAATCCTTCGTGTGAATCATTTAAAGAAGAACCATGCCCCGGAAAATGCTTTAAAACACTCATAACCCCTTTTTCATTTTGTGCTTCTATAAATGCCGTTGCATAATGCACCACTTTTTGTGGATCATCGCTGTACGAACGTTCGAGTTGATAAATAACCGTATTGTTTGGATTGAGCGCCAAATCCACCACAGGAGCAAAGTTTGTGTTAATCCCATTGTGCTGTAACATCAAAGCTAACTTGGCGTACTCTTTATAAGCATCTTCCACACTTTTTGACGCCATCTCTTTAGCACTTGAGGTGGGCAAAAATCCCGATGTGCTTTTGAGTCGTTGCACTTTTCCACCCTCTTGATCAATTGAAATCATCAAATGAGGAGAAGCCTCTTTGAGTTTTTGTGTGAGCATTTGCAGTTGTTGGGGAGAGTCTATATTTTTAACTTTTGTTGTATCGTTATAAAATCGGTCAAATAAGATAACACCACCTAAGTCGTATCGTTTAATTGCCTTTATAATTGGACTATTAGAAGAGAGTTCTGATTCGTCAAATCCCACGATAATCATTTTACCAATTTGTTTTTCCAGCACCTCTTTGGAAGGTAAAGCCGTTGCATACAGTTCCAATGCCAATACCATGGCTACCATAATTTTAATCATCCAATGCCTTTAAAAGTCAAAATTAAAACGATTATAGCAAGAATTAATTAAACTCTACGGCTTTGACATCCTCTTTTCCAATAAACTCTTTTTCATTGGCATCTTCTACCACGTTTGTGGCAATGCGTTGTGTACTTTGTGCAATTTGTTTGGTTTGCATGGCAACTTGGGCATTTTGTTGCGTTTGTTGATCAAGTTCCGCCACCGCACTGTTGATTTGTTCTATGCCAATTTGTTGCTCTTTGGATGCCATTTCTACATCTTTAATCAGCTCCAATGTTTTAGCAACATTTTCATTTAACACATGATACCCCTCAATCATTTGTGTGGCAATATTTTTACCGTTGTTGGCTTTTAAATTGGCATTTTCAACCAATGATTTTATCTCTTTTGCTGCATCTGCACTTCGATTGGCTAAATTTCTTACTTCAGCAGCCACCACGGCAAACCCTTTGCCCGCTTCGCCTGCTGTGGCTGCTTCAACGGCAGCATTTAAGCTTAAAATATTCGTTTGAAACGCAATTTGGTCAATAACCGTAATGGCTTCGTTAATTGCTTCGACTTGGACATTGATTTCATCCATAGAAATCGTCGTTTCATTGGCGAGTTTTTCCCCTTGATTGGCGCTTGCGGTTAATTCATTGGCATATCTTGACATTTTGACAATATTTTCAGTGTTGCTTGTAATGTTGCCCGTAATCTCCTCTAAAGCAGCGGCAGTTTCTTCTAAGGAAGCGGCGGCTTGATTGGAAGCGGTACTGAGTGTCTCAACATTTTGAAGTAAAACATTGGCACTTTGTTGCAAGGTTAAACCATTGGATTTATTTGCTACTAACATCGTATTAATCAAACTATTGACTTCATTTAAACGCAACTCAATCACACCATAGGCATTGTCGATACTTTTTCTAAAATCAAATTTGGCAAAATTTTCCAAAACCTCTAAGACACTGTTGGTGTTGTTGGCGATATTTTTATTTAAGGTCAAAATCATATCGTTGAAACTCAGTTTTAATGCTCCCAATGAATCACTTTGAATTTCACTGCTTAACTTATGGGTCAATTCCCCTTTTTTAATCTTCTCAACCACGTTTGAAACTTCATCTAAAAAGAGTTTTTCTTGATTAATAATGATTTGTGTTTTTTGAATATTTTCATTTACAATGTCAGACATTTTTCCAAACTCATCAAGCGATTTGATGTTAATGAGTTGTGAATGAGGAGATTGTTTATTGACAAAACTAAAAAAGCTTAATAATCCCGCTTGAAAAAGATTGATTTTATTTAAAATATCTTTCGTAACCAAAAAAGAAACAAAGAAAATAAACCCTAATCCTCCCAAAGCAATCAAAGTAAAAATCATTAAAAGATTGGTTGCCACACTGATTTCTTCATTGATACTTTCAATCAAATTATTCGCCAAATAATCATCGACATTTTTGAGTAAATTAATTTTTTGTGTTAATTTAGCAAACCAATTTTTCGCATCAATGCCAAAATCACCCTCTTTTTCTAAAAGTGTTTTTCGCATAAGTGCAACTTCTTCAACTTCTTTGGTATTTAAAGTTTTTGTAAAAAAGTCCAATTCTTTTTGGGTGGTATAATCTTTAAAATTCTTCAAAAACCCCTCTTGCACAGCAATAATAGCCACAAAACGGTTGCGTAAATCACCAACAAAGGCGTTATTCACCAAAGCATTTGCACCCAATGCCCGTTCAATTCCTGTTCGTTCTTTGGCCAATAAGAAATTAATATAGGCATTG
>JBAYZM010000304.1:0-2944 GCA_041672515.1 Arcobacteraceae bacterium | reverse complement strand
GGAGAGATTGTAAGTGGTAAAGAGTGAGTGGTGAGTGGTGAGATGATGTGACTTTTATCTCGCCTCTTACTTTTTACCATTTACTTCTCACTTGTCATCGATTTATTGTATTTTTTAATTAACTGCATGATAGAGATAAAAAAAGTTACTAATGCTGGTCCAATTATCATTCCCCAAAATCCAATGGTTGAAAGTCCGGCGATAATTGAGAAGAAAATAAGCAGTTCATTAATCGCGGTGGGGGTTTTAACGACTCTTTTATTGATATATTTTATAATCATCGGTTTGATAAAAGTATCGGCAATAATGGAAATGACAATAATAGAGTAGAGCGAAATATAGACCGCATTGGAAATAGAACCTGAAAAGATTTCAAACAACGCAATGGGTAACCACATAATTGCCCCTCCAATAATGGGAATAAGCGAAGCAAAACCGTAAAGTACACCGTATAAAATTCCATCGTATCCAAAAAAACTGATAAAAACACCAAAAAGCAATCCTTCAAAAATGGCTGTCACTAAAATAGAGTACAAGACAATACTCATGACATTGGCGGATTCAAAATAGAGTGTTTTACTCTCTTCATGATTTAAAGGGATGAGTTCAATTATAAAGCTTGAAAACTCTTTGCTGTAGAGATTCATGAAAAAATAAAAGGTCAAAATTAGAAACATATCAATCATAAATTTAGCGGAATTTTTACCCACTAATGCCCCAAAAGAAATGGTTTTGTCAAACAATGTACCAATATTGATTTGCTCGAGTGATTGCAGTAAATAGTCTTTGAGGAAACGGTAATCATCGGGTAAATTTTGAACAAAATTAAGCGATAATTCATACATGTCAATCACCGCTTGTTTGTCAACGTGATTGATATAATTGATAAAAGAAAAAATAAAATACAATAAAGGGACAAAAAATACAGCTCCCAAAAATAGGGTTACAAAAATCGAGCTAATAAGACGATTGTTGATTTTATAATAGATAAAACTGTGAAAACTACTTGTTGCAATCACCAAAAGTAACGCCACTAAAATGGCTTTTAAAAATGGCTGAAATAAATCGGACAGAAAGTAAAGAACAAGTGCTGCAATAGCCAATAAAAAGTGCTGTGGTTTCAAAAAAGTTGCCCTTCTTCTATTATTTTTGTTTTAGGTGGTGTTAATCTAAAAAGTTCATAACTTTTAACACTGGCAATCCGCCCTCGTGCGGTTCTTTCAATATAACCATTGGCTAATAAATAGGGCTCAATGGCATCTTCAATCGTGCCTTCATCTTCACTGAGTGCTGCTGCAATAGTGGAAAGCCCCATGGGTTTTCCCTTGTTGGAAATAAGTAATTCGAGTAAATTTAAGTCCATTTCATCGAAACCTTTGTCATTGACTCCTAATTCGTTTAAAGCAAATTGACATCGTTTTAAAAGAATATTTTTTTCATTTTCAACTTCAGCAAAATCGCGTACCCGTCGCAAAAGCCGTAAGGCAACTCGAGGGGTTCCTCGACTTCGTCTGGCAATTTCAAAGCTGGAGTCATCTTGACAAAATTTGTCTAATTTGACAGAAGCTTTTTGAACAATTTTTGCCAATTCATCGTCGGTGTAAAATTGCATTCTAAAGTGCATTCCAAATCGCTCACGCAAAGGATTTGAAAGCATTCCCGCTCGTGTGGTTGCCCCAATGAGTGTAAAACGAGGCAAATCAATTTTAACTGTTTGCGCCGCAGGTCCAGAACCTATGATAATATCCAACCGATAATCTTCCATCGCAGGATAAAGGATTTCTTCCACAGCGGGACTTAAACGGTGAATTTCATCGATAAACAAAATATCCCCTTCGTCTAAATTGGTTAAAATGGCGGCTAAATCCCCACTTTTTTCAATCATGGGTCCTGCTGTGATTTTAATATTGGTGTTCATTTCATGGCTAATTAAATAACTTAATGTTGTTTTTCCAAGTCCTGGAGGTCCATAAAATAAGATATGATCCAACGCTTCATTTCGTTTTTTACTGGCATCAATAAATACCCGTAAATTCTTTTTTATTTTCTCTTGTCCAATATAATCTTCCCATGATGTGGGTCTAAGACTGGCTTCTTGATTGTTCTCTTCAAATGAGACTTGTTCGACTTCTACAAGACGTTCCATTTTAAAGCTCCGCTTTGAAAAGTGAAAAGTGAAGAGTGAAAAGTGATGGGTGAATGTTTTTCATGTTAGTATTCTTCTTCTTTGCTTGGGAAAGTGCTGTTTTGTACATCGTTGCAGTACTCTTTTACTGCGTTACGTACGAGTTCACCGCCTTGCAAATAACGTCGCACAAATTTGGGTTTGAAGCTTTCAAAAAAGCCCAACATATCTGACCACACCAAAACTTGTCCATCGGTTACATTGCCAGCACCAATACCTATAACAGGAATTTGTACGGCTTGAGTGATTTGTGTCGCAGCTTGTGTTTTAACCCCTTCAAGCACAATACAAAATGCCCCCGCTTTTTCAACAGCTTTGGCATCGCAAATGAGTTGTTGGGTATCTTCTTGGGTTTTCCCTCGCACAATATATCCGCCTTCACTTCGCACATACTGTGGCATAAGTCCAATGTGTCCCATGACAGCTATGGAGTTACTGGTCAGATGTTTAATAATATGGGCTCGATCGGCTCCGCCTTCAATTTTAACGGCTGCGGCATTGGTTTTGGCATAGACTTTAATGCAGTTTTGTAAGGCTTCATTTTCATTGATATAACTTCCAAAAGGCATATCGCAAATCACAAACGCACTTTTAGCTCCATTGCAAACGGCTTTGGTGTGATAAATCATTTGATCCAATGTGGCACTTAGCGTATCGGGTTCTCCGGCAAACGACATATTTAAACTGTCTCCTACTAAAATCATATCGGCTTCTTGTTCAAATAGTTTGGCAAACAATGCGTCATAAGCAGTAATCATG
>JBAYZM010000303.1:0-2958 GCA_041672515.1 Arcobacteraceae bacterium | reverse complement strand
GATAAACTGCCGTTGATGTTTTCATTTTCAAGTTTAAAATGAAGAGGCAGGGTTAAATCTTCAAACGTCATTTGCCCATTATGAATGCTCAAAGGACCAATATAGATAGTAAAAGGGGTATCTTCTTGCGCAACATTTTTTGCTTGTGGCGTTGGTTTGGTTAAGTTTGCCAAATTGAGTTGGCTGTTTTTATTGATTTGCACAAAAACATACGGCGATGTAATTTGCATGGTATCAATAGAAAGAACATTATAAATCTGATCAAAATAAAGGTTATTTGCAACAATCTCTTTTGCTCTGATTATGGGCATATTATTGCTGTTAATATGGACATCTTTAAGAGAACTGTTGGCGTTGATAATGAGAGAATCATTTTCATAGTTTAAATTTCCTTTTGCCTTTAAAAAAGCCGATTGTATATCAAGAAACGTACTTTTGGAAAGAAGCGGATTAAAAATATCCAAAGGAAAATTTTCAAGAGTGTAGTCTGCTTTGGCACTCATTGGATTGGTATTTATAAGCGCATTTGCCCAAACTTCACCTTTATTAACTAAGAGTTTAAAATTGGTTTCTAAAAGGCTAGTATTGGGCGTTTGTGGAAATTTTAGATTGAGTTTATTCACTTCAAACCTCTCTAAGGCAAGCAGTGGTTGATTGTTTTTTTCTTTGATATTAAAATGAGAAATGGCAACAGAGCTGTTGTTTATAATGAAACTTTGGTTCTCTTCTAGGGTAAAAACAAATCCTATTTTAGAATTCAAACTCATTTTATCATCGAGTTTAATCGCATATTTTTCTTGGAGTGTTTCCAAAAATGGGGCAACTAGAAACTCTTTTAATTCCAAATTACCATAGGTTTTAAGCGGATTCAAGGAAAGCCCACCTTTAAAAAGCAGTTTGCCCTGTTGGTTAACCGTCGCACTTAATGTTTGAGCCGCCAAACTGTTTTTTAGTGTACTTAAATCTTTAAAAGTATAGTTTAAATCGTTTAAATCTGCTCGTAAAACTTTCACTCCCGAATAATCATGAAACATAACATCTGCACCCACAATTTCAAGTGTGTCAAGTTTGAGTTTGATTAATTCATTGGGTGTGGTTTTTTCTTGTGGTGGCGTGTTTTGTGGCGTTGTAGGAGGAATTAAATTGAGTAGATTAACCTCTTTATTTTTATTCACTTCAATATTCACATAGGGTTTAGTCAGATTGAGTGTTTTAAAATGCAAATATTGGTTTGCAAGCGTTCTGTCCAAATCGAAATCTAAAAACAGACTCTCAAAAGCAATCAGTTTATTCTTTTCATCGTTTAAAGTAACATTGTGAATATGTAATTGAAACACAAAAGGATTGAAGGTGATTTTTTCAATCGTAAGTTCTTTGTTTAAAGTGTTTTTGACATACTGTATCGTTTGTGATTTAAGTAAAAATGGAAGGGCAAAAAACCCTAAAATAGTGTATAAAAATAAGAGTGCAAAAAGGGTATAACCTACTTTTTTGAACATTGAAAACTCCTTTGATGGTGCTTTTATTATAACAAAATAAACATAAGTTAGGTACAATCCAAGCATAAAAACAAGGATAAACTATGACGATTATAGAACTGTTTCAAAAATTATTACGATTTAAGTCTGTTACCCCAAACGATGATGGCGCATTTGATTTTATAGAAGAATATTTAGGAGCGCAATGGTCGTGTATCAATATTGACCGTGAAGATACCAAAAACCGCTTGTATTATAAAAAATTTAATGACAATCCACAACACCTCTGTTTTGCAGGACACATCGATGTCGTACCCACGGGGGAGGGTTGGGAAGTGGATCCTTTTGAAGCCAATGTAGTTGATGGCATTATTACAGCACGTGGAAGCCAAGACATGAAAAGTGGGGTTGCTGCCTTTTTATATGCGTGCAAACATGCCCAAAATTTCGATGGAACGCTGAGTATCTTACTCACAAGCGATGAAGAAGGAGAGGGTACGAATGGTACGATTAAAGCACTTGAATATTTAAGAGAAATCGATTTTATTCCCCATTTTGGAATCGTAGCAGAACCCACGTGTGAAGAGGTTTTTGGCGATGCTATCAAAGTAGGGCGACGAGGAAGTATCAATGGATACCTCACCATTAAAGGAAAACAAGGACATGCGGCATACCCTGAAAAGTGTATTAATCCCGTGCATAATTTTGCCAGTGTTTTACCCCAAATTGCAGGAGTAAACTTAGACAATGGCGATGAATATTTCGCTCCAAGTAAACTGGTTATTACCGATATAAGAGGGGGAATGCAAGTCACCAACGTCACGCCAAATGAGTTAAAAATCATGTTCAATGTACGAAACTCAACTAACACGACAAAAGAGTCGGTAGAAGCGTTTATAGAGCAAAAACTCAAAGGTTTAGAGTATGACTTTAGAACCACACAAGGCTCATTTCCTTTTGTCACGAATAAAACTTCAAAAGTGGTCAAAGCCATGGAAAACTCCATCAAAGAGATTTTAGGAGTAACAACAAAACACTCAACACACGGCGGAACTTCTGATGCGAGATATTTTGGAGCCTTTGGCATAGAAGCCATTGAGTTTGGAGTGATAAACGACACCATTCACAGTGTAGGTGAGAGAACGACCGTAAAAGAAGTAGAGGGATTGACGGCTGTTTTTGAGGATTTGATAGCGAAGTTTTAAAATTTAATTGCAAATTGTAATAAAATTGTAACACAATAATTTTTTTCGATAAACTTTTCAAAACTGGATATAGGAGAAGTTTATGGAAAATTTGCCACAAGAAATAATCCAAAGTAGAATCTACGAAATCCGTAATTTAAAAGTGATGCTGGACAGTGATTTAGCAAAACTGTATGAAGTAGAAACCAAAAGAATCAATGAAGCGGTTAAAAACAATCCAGAAAAATTTCCTGAGGATTTTTATTTTGAACTGACTTTTGAAGAAGCAGAAATCT
>JBAYZM010000302.1:0-2971 GCA_041672515.1 Arcobacteraceae bacterium | reverse complement strand
TAGAATGGGTGATAAAAGCCATTGAGGACAAAGTTGATGGTATCATTATTTCTCCAACAAACTCTTCGGCATGTGTTACCGCTTTAATATTGGCTAAAAAGGCAAATATTCCTGTCGTGATTGCAGATATTGGTACCGATGACGGGGAATATCTCTCTTATATCTCTTCTGATAACCAACAAGGTGCTTATGAAATTGGGAAAGTTCTTACTTCTAAAATGGTTGAACTGGGATTAGAAGAAGGGAAAGTGGGTATTATCGCTATTCCTCAAAAAAGATTAAACGGACAAGCTCGAACCCAAGGCTTTATGCAAGCATTAAACGAAGCAGGCATTAAAGGTGCAAATATTAAACAGCAAGTCAACTTTTCACTGGAAGAAACCTACCTTTTAAGTAAAGAACTCATTCAAAATAATCCTGATTTAAACGCCATTTGGCTTCAAGGTTCCGATAAATATCAAGGAGCATTACAAGCCATTTATGAAGCAGGGAAAAAAGATGAAATTTTGCTCATTACCTTTGATGCGGAACCTATTTTTTTAGAACTCATTCCCCAAGGTATTTTAGTGGGTGCTGCTATGCAACAACCTTTTTTAATGGGAGAAAAAGCTTTCAATGCGTTACATCTACATTTCAATCAAAAAAATGTAAACAAAAATATTCAACTGCCTATTTTAGCTATTTCAGCGACCAATATTCACACAATGCTACCTTTAATTAAAAGAAATGTCTTGGGGCTAAACCAAAAATGAGTCCTATTTTACAAAAACCCAAACAATCACTTTTTCTTGTTTTGGGTTTAATTATTGTTTTAACGGTAATGTTTGGCATGGCAACTCACGCCACACACAGTTATATTTCAACCAAAAGTAGACTCATAGAAGATATGAAAAAAAGCTCCGAACATACTGTTGAAGCATTAAAAAGCAATTTGGAGCATTTAATCGCTTCGTATGCTGTTAATGAATATAACAACCTTATTTTAAATGAACTCAAACATAAAAATATTTTTGCCATTGTCATTGAAGATTATAATATGGGTAATATTTTGGGTAAATCTTCTGATGTAAGTGGAAAAATCCGTAACACTCAAGATGAAATTATTGATTACAACCCTTCTTATTATGAGCACAATAAACAGTTAGAAGATTGCTTTTATTCAAAAGTGTATGATATCAATAGAAACAATGAAAAACTGGGAAGAATCACTATTTATATCTCTGATGCAACCATGAAAAAAGAGTTAAAAGAGATTATTTTTACCAACATTCAAATTACTTTTGGGATCTCTTTATTTCTTATTTTTGTTCTGTTTTTTACCATTAAATGGGTGGTTTTAAAACCCATCTTTCAAATTATTCAAACCATTGATAACAGCAGTACCGATGGGATTCCTCACAAAGTGATTCCTAAAAGTAATTTCTATGAAATGAACAGTTTAATTACCAGTATTAACACCATGATTCATACCATTAAAAGTTCACGTATGACATTAAAACAAAACAGAGATGAATTGGCAAAATCATTGGACTTACAAAAAACCATTTTAGATAATGTGGGATACATGCTTATTCGTACGGATAAAAATGGAATTATCAAACAAATTAACAAAGAAACTGAAAAGATTTTGGGTTACAGAAGTGATGAATTGGTCAACAATTATACACCGGAGTTGATTCATCTAAAAAGTGAAGTCACGTCAAAAGCCACTGAACTCTCAAAAGAGTTCAATAAAAAGATTGTTGCCGGATTTGATGTTTTTGTTACGAAAAGTGACTTAGGAATTGAAAATCAAAATGAGTGGACATTTATTACTAAAAACAATCAACACATCCCTGTATTACTCAATGTAACGGCGTTAAAAGATAAAAAAGGTGAAATTTACGGATATTTGGGCATTGCCAAAGATATTACTCAACAAAAGTTATTGGAATCTCAAGCCAAATTGGCTTCCATGGGAGAGATGATTGGCAATATTGCCCACCAATGGCGACAACCTTTAAGTGTTATTTCAACCGTGGCAAGTGGTATAAAAGTTAAAATTGAGTTTGGTCAATTTGAACCCGAACAACTTTTTCCGGATATGGATATTATTATTCAACAAACACAGTATTTGTCTAAAACCATTGATGATTTTAGAAACTTTTTGAAGGAAAATAAAGATAAAGAATCAATTAACCTTTCAAAAGTTGTTGAAACCGCCTTTTCTATTGTGCAATCCAGTATGATTGATCATAATATTACTGTTATTTTAAACCTTAATGCCAATGGTTTATTACGAGCATTTCCCAATCAACTCGTGCAAGCCATTATTAATATTTTAAATAATGCAAAAGATGCTTTAAAAGCAAATATTCCAGAAAATGAGACTCGTTTTATTTTTGTGCAAACACAAGAAATTGATGATCACTTAATTTTAACCATAAAAGACAATGCCGGTGGAATTCCAGAGACAATTATGCCTAAAATTTTTGACCCCTATTTTACAACAAAACATAAAAGTGTGGGAACAGGGATTGGTCTGTCTATGGCACAAAAAATTATTACTGAACAACACCATGCTTTAATTGAAGCAAATAATGAAACCTATGAATATAATCAGCAAATATATACGGGGGCTTGTTTTAAAATAACTTTTACAATTTAATTACCATTGTAAATGTGTGTTTAAACCCCTACTTTACTCTGTATGGCTTTGGCAAGCGATAAGATATCCACATTTTCCAAACTCACTCCCGTTGGTACTCCTTGAGCAATTTTTGTAAAATTAATATTAAAACTTTGCAGTTTGTCTTCAATATAAATAATAAAAGCATCGTTGGAAATGGAAGGGGTAATGGCAAACAATATTTCACTGGTGTGATTGTTTTTTATAAACTCGATTAATTTTTGAATAACAAACTCATCGAGTTCACTGACGACAAAATAGAGTCCTTTAAACTGTTTGGACTCTTCAATGATAAAAATATCT
>JBAYZM010000301.1:0-2983 GCA_041672515.1 Arcobacteraceae bacterium | reverse complement strand
AAAAAATTGAAAAATTGTATGAAGAACTTTTAACGTCAGACACCAAAGAAAAAGCACGAACGTACGAAGAGATGTGTTCTTTTAAAGGTGAAAGCTCAAAACAACTTATGGGTGCTGTATAATTATCTAAACGCCATAAAGAGGCTAATTGGCCTCTTTATATTTTTCAATGGCTTTAATGCATTCAACACTTGCAAAAAGCAATGCTTCATTGACGGCAGGGTGAATATACAACATCTCTTTGAGATGGCGTATGTCATTGTTTAAATGCATTACTGTCAGAACTTGATGTATCATGGTTGAACTCTCGGGTCCAATCATATGACACCCTAAAATCTCATAGGTATAAGGGTTTACAATTAATTTTGTGATAGGATATTTTATTCGCAATGATTCGGCTTTGGCACTGGCCAACCAATTGGTTGTGGTGCTAATGTATTCCATCTTGGATTTTTTGGCGGCTTGCTCGCTGATGCCTACACTGGCAATTTCAGGCTCACAAAATACTGCATGTGGCATGTATTTAAAGACAAGCGCTTTTTTCTCATCTTCGTATAAATATTTCCCCAAATGGTTGATTTCATAAGCAGCTGCATGTTGTAACATATTTTCACCCGCCGCATCCCCTACGACAAAAACATCTTTTGCTGTCGTTTCAAAAAAAGCATTGCGTTTGATATAGCTTTTGTCATTAAGTTCAATAGTGGTATTGGCTAAGTTAAGTGTATCGCTGTTGCTTTGTCGTCCTGTTGCATACAATACTACTTCACACGTATGTAACAAAAGCTCCCCTTGGGTATTTTCTAAAGTGAGTTCAAATTGGTTGTTTTCATAACGTGTTTGCTGAATGGAAGTATTAAAAGCCACATCAACATTTTTGGTAAACTCTTCTTTAAAAACAGCGGAAATGGTTTCATCTTCATGACTTAAAAGGGTATCTCCTCTTACGAGTAATTTGGTTGCAATACCAATCGCATCGAAGAAGTTAGCCAACTCAACGGCAATAAATCCTGACCCTACAATAGCTATGGAGTGGGGAATGTGTTTAAGAGGGAAAATGTCATCACTGCTCCATGCTTTTTCATGAGGAGCTTCTACTGGGCGAGAACCGGTTGCTATGACAATATGTTGAGCGGTTAAAAGTTCATTATTGACTTCGATGACTTTATTGGAAACAAACGAGCCAGTGCCTCTGAAAACGGTTACATTTTCATTGAATTTCTTTTCATAAATTCCATCAATTTTAGCAATATAGTCGTTGGTTTTTTTAAATATTTTTTCAACATCTATGTGATTAATAGTGGCATCAATAAAATGTCGATGGGCTTCTTGGACATTGCGTACGGCATGGGCATATCCTATTAACAGTTTGGAAGGAACACATCCTCTGTTTGGACACGTTCCACCCAAAGCATCTTTTTCTATGAGCGCCACTTTTTTGCCTAATTTCCCCGCTTTTTTAGCCAAACTCGTAGCTCTTCCACCTCCAATAATAATTAAGTCAAACTCTTTCATAACGCCACCTTTATATCATTTTATATATAATACAAGAAAATAATTAAGAGAACGATTTGAATAAAAACTACGATGTAATAGTAATGGGCGCAGGGGCTGCTGGAATTATGGCGAGTATCAGTGCTGCTTACCACAATAAAAAAGTACTCTTACTTGAAAAATTTCCTAAAATTGCCACCAAACTCAAAGCCACAGGTGGTGGACGATGCAATTTAACCAATACCTTAGAAGCTCAAGATTTTATGCAAAAGTTTGGAAAACAGGGGCGATTTATGAGTGAGGCGTTGGAGGCATTTGACTCCAACGCTTTACGTGATTTTTTTGCTCACATTGGAGTGCAAAGTCATGCTCCCGATGGCTTTCGTGTTTTTCCCATTACCCATAATTCCTCGACTATTTTAGAAGCCTTAGAGCAAGAGTTAAAACGTTTGCACATTGAAGTGCTGTGTTGTGTTAATATTGCTTCCATTGAAAAAAAGAGTGAACACTATTGTCTTAAAAGCAACGAACACACTTTTGAATCCAAGCATTTGATTATTGCAACGGGAGGATTGGGGTATCCAATTTTAGGTGCAACAGGCGATGGATACCATTTTGCCAAAACATTTGGGCACACGATTACCTCATTACATCCTGCTATGATGCCACTTCTGGTCAGAGAAAAATGGGTGGCTTTATGCAAAGCCGATACGATTGCCAATGCAACACTGAAAGTTAATTTATCAAAATACAAAAAACTCAAAGCCGTTGGGGATTTGATTTTCACCAAAGAGGGGATTCGAGGTCCCGTTGTGTTGGATTTTGCACGAGAACTCACTCCCATTTTAGAGGCTTTAGGTGAAGTGCCTTTGTTGGTAAATTTTACCAAAGGGTTAAACGAAGAGCAAATTTATCATCATATTAAGCAAGCCTTTGAGCACAATCCTACTCACAGTATGAGTGAATTGGTTGCGACACTGGTGCCTCAAAGTCTGGCAGATGTGTTGTGTAACGAATGTGAAATCCAAAGTAATGTAACGTTTAAAACCCTTGAAGGATTTAAAAAAGAAAAGCTGATGAAACTTTTAGCGTGGACGCCTTTGAGTGTTATTGGGCATGAAGGATTTAAAAATGCCATGATTACTCGTGGAGGTATTCGTTTAAAAGAGATTGACCCTAAAACCATGCAAAGTAAATTGGTCGAAAATCTCTATTTTTGTGGTGAAATTGTGGATTTGGATGGACCTTGCGGGGGATACAATTTGCAATGGTCATTTTCAAGTGGATTTTTAGCAGGCAAAGTAGGAGAATAGGGTGATTAAAATCGTACAAAACGAAATATTAGAAAATTTACAGAATACAAACAGCGATTATACACGGCTTTTTCATGGCAGAGGAGGGTGTTTTAAAGGCTTTGAGTTTTTAACGGTTGATGCCATTGATACCCTTTTATTTGTTGTTTTTTTTCAAGAGTGTGAAGCTCAACTTG
>JBAYZM010000300.1:0-2983 GCA_041672515.1 Arcobacteraceae bacterium | reverse complement strand
AAGAGTTGAATGATATCAAAGAATTAAAAAATAAAAAAATAGAGTTTGCTCGCAATGAGTTAGCCAATATCTCCATTAAAGCAATTTTAAAAGCGCATAATGTTGAAGTGAATGCCATAGAACACACTTTTACAATAGATACTTTTGCGGCAAAAAAATCAGATGCCATTGTGGGATACCTTTCCAATCAACCCTATTTTTTAATAAAACAAAATATACCTTATACGGTTTATAATCCCAAAGATTTTGGATTTGATTTTTATGGAGATTTAGTTTATACCTCCACCTCAATGGTTGAGAAAAATCCTAAAGTCGTTGCAGATTTTGTTAATGCCTCAAAAAAAGGGTGGGAGTATGCGTTTGAACATCTAAACAGCAGTGTTGATTTGATTTATGAAAAGTACAATACTCAAAATAAGTCTAAAGAAGCCTTGGCGTATGAAGCCAGTGTATTAAAAAGCTTAAGTGGTTATGGGCATAATTTTGGTGAATTTAAACTTGAAAGAGTGCAAGAAATTGGAAAAGTCATCGCACTGTTGTTTCCGCAAAAATTTAAAAATATTCATTTGGAAAATTTGATTTGGAATGAATCGAGAGAATTAATTGAGTATTATAAAAATGGGTATTTAAAAAACAATAATACCTTTAATGTGTGTGTTCTTGACAATTTATTCCCTATTGATGGTATAAATGAAGGGAAACTTACTGGAATATCGGGAGATGTGTTAAATAAAATTGCCCAACAGTTTGGTTTAGTTTTAAAGCCAATTCAATCTAAGAGCTTTAAAGAGCATGTGGAAAATATTCGACAAAATAAATGCGATATTTTAACGATTACAGCAGAAGATGGCTATAAACAATTTGGAAATATGAAACGAAGTCAATTTTACTTAGATTCCAATTTAGTCATTGTAACTAAAGTTGATAAACCTTTTATGGATACATCAGGAACGCTTTTAAATAAGAAATTTATTACAAAATACGCTATTGCTAAGAAATATCTCAGTGCATTGTATCCCAATATAAATGTAGAAATTAATGAAAATATAGATGCGGTCATTAAAAAATTAGAAAACGATGAAATCGATGGGTATATTACGGATAATATTACTGTGGACAGGGTTATCCAAACTTTCGGCTATGGGAAATACAAGATTTCTGGTTTTTTAGGCAATGAAAAACCCATACGTGGTGCATTTGGTGTGATTGATAGCAAACCTGAATTGGTAGAAATTTTAAATATTGGGATTGAAAGTTTTTCACAAAAAGAGCTTAAAGAGATAAAAGAAAATTGGAAAGTAACACGATACAGCACCATAGTGGATACGGATTTAGTGTTGAAACTTATTGTAGGATTTTTGTTTATTTTTAGCATTGTGGCTATCGTAGTTTTTATTTTGAAACGACACAATAAAGAGCTAAATGAATGGTTGGATTCAACCATTGAAGGCATTGCAATTTTTGAAAATGGACGATTAATCAAAGCCAACAAACAGCTACTTTCTATTTTTGGTTATAAGGAGTTAAGTGAGATTTATTTGAAAACCTATTTTGATTTTGTTATACGACAACAACATAAGGAGATTACAAAAAGGTTGCAAAACAACCAAGAACCCTATGAATTAACTTTTATAAAAAAAGATGGAACACTCTTTGATGGTTTAATTAAAGGGCGCAATATTCGTGGTACCAATAAACGTATTAGCACCATTATTGATATCAGTGAATTAAAAAATGCCCAAAAAGAACTCAAAGAGTTAAACACCCATTTAGAAGAAAAAGTACGACAAGAAATTGCTAAAAATGAACACCAACAAACAATTATGTTTCAACAATCAAAATTGGCGGAAATGGGTTCAATCCTTAATATGATTGCACATCAATGGCGACAACCTTTGAATAATATCTCTTTAATTGTCAACACCATAATTATTAAACAAAAAAAAGGAATTTTGGATTTAAATGCCTTAACTCAATATAAACAAGATTTTCAAAAACAGATTAACTATTTATCCAACACCATTAATGATTTTCAGAATTTCTTTAAACCCAAAAAAGAGAAAGAATATTTTAAAATTTATGAGGTTGTGATGAATACCTATTCTTTACTTAAGCCAATTTTTGAAAAAAACCATATTGTTTTTAGCAGTAATATAGACGCAACTATTGAATATTTTGGCTACAAAAATGAGTTGGCACAAGTGCTTTTAAATATCTTTAACAACTCCAAAGATGCACTTTGGGAGAATCATATATCAAATAAATTGTTGCGCGTTGAATTGACTCAAACGCCGGAGAATTTAATGTTAATCTTACAAGACAATGGCGGTGGTGTGGAAAAGAGCAATTTGGAAAAGATTTTTGAACCCTATTTTTCAACAAAAAATGAAAAAAATGGGACAGGTTTAGGTTTATATATCAGTAAAATTATTATTAATGACCATTTTAAGGGGGATATAAGTGCAAGAAATTGCAATGAGGGTTTAGAAATAAGTATAACAATACCTACAATAATCAATAAAAATTCTGATTACGAAATAGGGAAAAGCTTTTAAGCTTTCCCCTATATTTACTAAGAAGTAAAAAATTCGAGCAGTTGAGTTTTTCTACTCTACTGTTACAGCAACGGGATCTGATTCCCAAACCCCGTGTTTTGTACAGTATGCATGAGCAACTAGGTTTAATTTTCCTGTTGGAACGATATTAAAAGTAATTGTTTGATGTCCTTTTTCATTACCTAAAGCCCCTGCTGAAAATTCTGCTTTTGCCAATAGTGTTTCTCCATTGAAAAGTGAGATGCTTGAAATATAGTGATCAAAATCATCTGGGTGAGAATACTCATTTCCCATTTTAACTGTTACTGCAAAAAGAGTTCCTTTTGTTGCAGTTGCTTCACAGTGAATAAACGGTGAATGTCTGTCAATATAATCTTTTTTTGCTTCTCTTTCAACGGTGTCGATGTCAACATATCTATTAATTTTTG
>JBAYZM010000299.1:0-2987 GCA_041672515.1 Arcobacteraceae bacterium | reverse complement strand
TCCAAAGGAGATTCTCCTTTAGTCGCTTCATTTAAAAGTGTAGCAATTTTACCAATTTGACTTTGCAGTCCAATAGCAACGACTTTTCCTAATGCCCGTCCTTTGGCAACAACGGTTCCAGCATAAACAATATTGTGCTCTTCAATCGAAGCCTCTTTTTTAACCTCTAAAGATTCGCCTGTCAGCAATGATTCATCGACTCGTAACTCATTGGATTGAAGAAGTTTAATATCCGCAGGTATTTTGTCGCCACTTTCAAGTAAGACAATATCTTCAACTGTAATATCCTCACTGGAAATTTTTTGCACATTTCCCCCTCGAATAACAGTTGCTTGGGTAACAAAAGAGTCTTCAAGACTTTTTGCTTTAATTTGAGCTTTATATTCTTGAAAGGTTCCAATAAGAGAGTTAATGATTAAAACAGCAAAAATAAACAAAGCATCGCTGTACTCTTGAATTAAAAAAGCAATCAATGCCGCAACCAATAAAATATAAATGATAGGATTTTTGTATTGAGATATATAGATGTCAAGAAGTGTTTTGGAGGATTTCTTGGGTAAAGTATTTCGCCCAAATTGTGCAATATTGTGTTCTAATTCTTGTGCTGATAAGCCCGTTTGTGAAGTGAATTCTAATGCCATAAAGACTCCTTAGGAATCTGTCATTGTAGCATAAGTCAATATTCTTTAAGTTAAAATGGTGGAAGTGACGGGGGTCGAACCCGTGTCTTAAAACAGATACTACTAGCGTCTACATGTTTAGTGGGGTTGAAAAATTTCACTTTACAACAGCTCAGCCCGCAAGGCAATTGTAAAGCTAAGATTTGAAATTTCTCTAAATGGGGCAATCAATACCATAAAGATAATCTATCTGGGTGAATCCACTATAACCTGCATAGATAGAATCTACAGAGTGAATCTCCGAGGCCTCAAGCCCTAAGGCGAGTCCTGAATTGTGAACTTACGCTATTTTTGCGTAAGCTGGAGCGTAATTTGTATTGTTTGCGTCTAAAAAATTTGAACTGATTAAGGCGGTTCAGACCTACATGCAACTAATCCTCTCTGCTCTAATCGAAGCCAAATCACTCCCATTAAAGTAAATGAAATCATATTGTAGCTAAAATTCGATATAATTACAACTATTACGATTATATTAAATTTTTAATAAGGACAAAAATGCAAAAAGGTATTTTAATCATTGGAGCAGGTGGTGTAAGCCGTGTTGCGACTGTAAAATGTGCTATGAATATTGATACATTTGAGAAAATTACATTGGCTTCAAGAACGGTTTCTAAGTGTGAGAGTATTAGAGATGATATTAAAAAAAACCAAGGAGTTTCGATTGATGTTGCGAGTATCAATGCCGATAGCGTTGAAGAATTAGTGGCATTGATTAAAAAAGTTAATCCAAAATTGGTTTTAAATGTGGCATTACCTTATCAAGATTTAACCATTATGGATGCGTGTACAGCGTGTGGTGTTGATTATGTGGACACGGCAAACTATGAACACCCAGACGAAGCAAAATTTGAGTACAAAGAGCAATGGGCAAGAGATGAGCAGTTTAAAAAAGCAGGAATTATGGCTTTATTAGGAAGTGGTTTTGACCCAGGCGTTACGGGTGTATTTTGTGCGTATGCGCAACAAAATATCTTTGATGAAATCCACACCATTGATATTATGGATTGCAATGCAGGTGATCATGGATACCCATTTGCTACGAACTTTAATCCCGAAATCAATTTGCGAGAAGTCAGTGCAAATGGACGATATTGGGAAGAGGGTAAATGGATTGAAACCAAACCTTTAGAAATACGAGTGGAACATGATTATCCAGAAGTAGGGGTTAAACCTTCGTATTTACTTTATCATGAAGAGTTAGAATCGTTAACTAAAAATATCAAAGGGCTAAAACGAATTCGATTTTTTATGACATTTGGAGATTCCTATATTCAACACATGAATTGCCTACAAAATGTAGGGATGTTGGGAATTGAGCCTGTGATGCATAAAGGGCAAAAAATTATTCCTATTGAATTTTTAGCCACACTTCTTCCTGACCCTGCAAGTTTAGGTCCTAGAACCGTAGGAAAAACAAACATTGGTTGTATTATTGAAGGTCTTAAAAATGGGGTTAAAAAGAAAATTTATATCTACAATATTTGTGACCACCAAGAGTGCTATAAAGAAACAGGAGCTCAAGCTGTGAGTTATACAACGGGAGTTCCTGCCATGATTGGAGCAAAAATGTTGTACAAAGGCATTTGGAAAAACAAAGGGGTATTTAATATCGAAGAGTTTGAAGCACAACCTTTTATGGATGAGTTAATGACACAAGGGTTACCTTGGAAAATTATTGAATTAGATTAACAGAGTTTTACTATTAGGATTTAAGTATGAAAAAATATATTTGTACCGTGTGTGATTATATTTACGACCCTGCTTTAGGAGATTCAGACAGCGGAATTTCTGCAGGAACAGCTTTTGAAGATATACCAGAAGATTGGGTTTGTCCTGAGTGTGGTGTTACTAAAGACCAATTTGAAGAATATGAAGAGGAATAGAACATCAAAAATTTAGATACTTTACCCAGTCCCAGTTACATTTGTGAAGAAAGACTGCTGAGAAAAAATTTAGAACTTTTAAAAAAAGTGCAAGAAGAAGCCAATGTTAAAATTCTTCTTGCGCTTAAAGGTTTTGCTCTTTGGTCAACATTTGATTTATGTCGACAATATTTAAAAGGGTGCTGTGCCAGTGGATTAAATGAAGCCCTTTTAGCCAAAGAGGAGTTTAAAGGTGAAGTGCATACTTATTCACCTGCTTTTAAAGAAGATGAAATAGATAAAATTATTGAAATATCGAATCATGTGGTTTTTAACTCATTTACTCAATTTAAAAAGTATAAGCAAAAAACCTTGGGGAAATCTTCTTGTGGATTAAGGGTTAATCCTGAATATTCCAGTGTCGAAGTCGATTTATACAACCCTT
>JBAYZM010000298.1:0-2989 GCA_041672515.1 Arcobacteraceae bacterium | reverse complement strand
AAGTATGAATATTTTTCATTACTTCTTGCAACGCATTGTTTTGTACAATGGTATAATTTTCTATGGCTTCAAACAAGGGAACTTGATTGAAAATATGTGGTCCGCTAATTAACACACAGTTGAAAAATGCAGGCTCAACTGGATTGTGCCCCCCAATTTTTTCAAACGCTCCGCCTAAAATCACCGCATCACTGATGGCGTAAATATTATTTAATTCGCCCATTTTATCCACTAATATAATATCATTTTCAAAATTCTCTTTGTGTGAAAATCGGTGATACGTGATATTTTTATCTTTTATAAAACTTTCAATTAAACTGCTTACTTTATCAAATCGCTCCGGATGACGTGGCACAATGATGAGTTTCCCCAAAGCTTTATCATACGCTTCTAAAATAAGTTTTTCTTCATTTTCATGCGTACTTCCAGCGGTAATGACATACTCGTTGGGTTTTTCAAACACCCTAGTTACGACAGGAAGTTGTGCCAATTTGATGTTGCCAATAACTTCAACATTGTGTGCACCCAAAGACTCCAATCGCTCTTTGTCTTTTTGGCTTTGCGCATACACTTTATCAATATTGGCAAAGACTCTTTTATAAAAAAAAGCAAATCGCTTATAGGCATCATACGATTTATCTGAAATGCGTGCGTTAATCAAATAGGTTTTAACCCCTTTGACTTTGGCGCATAAAAACAACATATACCACAACTCTGCTTCTAAAACAAAAAGTGCCTTTTGCGGGGTTACCCAAAAAGGCAGAAAAATCTCAAACGGCAAATAACGTACACGAGAAGTCAACTTTTTTGCTTCTTCAAATCCGGTATTGGTAATAACGCTGATATTAATTTGCTCTTTAAATTCATCTACGATTGGTTTAATTGCTCTTGTTTCTCCAAAAGAACAACAATGAAACCAAATCCCATTATCTTCAAAACGATTGTTATTCTTTAAAAAGAATTTAGCAGGAATAGCATCTTTGTATTTTGGATTTTTTAACTTGATAAATAAATACGGCAGGGCAAGAATGTAGAGTATTACACTAAAAATATAGTAAGTAATACTAAAAAGGCTCAAATTAAGCCTCTTCAGATTCTACTTCTTTGTATAAAATTCTTCCACAGTGTGGACAATTTACAATTTCTTCAGCTTTGATAACATCCGCATAGGCTTTATCGCTGATTCGCATATAACATCCACAACATGCTTGTTTTCGTACAGGAACAACAGCTGCATCTTTCGCCCATCTTCTGATTTTTTCATAAAATGTTAATATTTTATTATCAAATTTTTCCAACAATTGTGCTCGTTGGGCATAGACTTCATTTCGGTCTTTATTCAACTCTTCAATGGCATCATCAACAGCAACTTGTACTTCATTGATCTCTTCTTTTTCACCCTCAAGTTTGCTTTTTAATTCGCTTAAATTCTCTTCTTTAGATTGTATTACATTATCAAGTCGTGTAATTTCTTCATTGGCAAATGAAATTTGTTCTTTGGTAATCTCTTCTTCTAATTGTAAAGCTTTTAACTCT
This sequence comes from Arcobacteraceae bacterium, assembly GCA_041672515.1. Lineage (GTDB taxonomy): Bacteria > Campylobacterota > Campylobacteria > Campylobacterales > Arcobacteraceae > Marinarcus. Next base: position 1,453 of record JBAYZM010000298.1, on the reverse strand, counting down.
TTTTCATTTTGAATGCTGTTGTGTTTTTTGGCAACATCATCTAATTTTGCTTTCAACTCACCTAAATGGACGTTGTTTTTTGATTTTTTTGATTTTAAATCTTCTACGTCTGCAACAATCGTATTAATTGTTGACGAGATGGAATCTGCTGTTTGTAAAAAAAGTGTTAATTTACTTTTTTCCATTTCAATTTTTGGCTCATATGCACTAATTTTGCCATCGTACTTTGATAACTGCACTAACTGCTCTAAATATTTATTCAACCGTTTCTCCTTATAAATGAAACACAAATGGGTTTTCCGAATTCGACATTATAGCTTGTATTTTATTTTTTTTCAAATAATTGTTACAAATTTCCAAAAGTAAAGGACTAAAATGTCGTTCACTCTCATAATGACCAATATCAATGAGTGAAATTCCTCGGCTTTTAGCTTCAATGGCATCATGATATTTTATGTCCCCTGTTAAAAAGCAATCCGCATCAATACTCTCTATCATTGACATTCCAGCACCCGTAACCACTGCCACTTTTTTTATGGTGTCATGGCACTTAACACATTTTTTATACTCCAATTGCAATTTTGCACAAATGTTTTCAAAAAAATCATCAAATGAACTGTTCACATTGGCATAACAGACATATTCACCACTGCAAATGGGTTCTAATCCTAAAATTGTTTTGGTCACATAGGCATTCAGATGGGTTTTGTCAAAATTGGTGTGCATGCAAATTAACGCAATATTTTTTTGAATCAAGGTTCGCAAACATTTGGTGGCAAACGAATCATAATTGACACGTCTTAAGGATGAAAATATCAAAGGATGATGCGTAATAATCAAAGAATTTTCTTCAACTTGATGCAATAATTCTTCGTCTAAATCCAAGCTAATATAAACTTTTTCAATCTCATCGTTTTCATTGCCGACAAGTAATCCAGAATTATCCCATTTCTCTTGCAACTCAAACGGTGAAATTTCATTTAAAAACTCATAAATCGCTTTGATTTTCACAGCTTAGTAACCCAATCTTTTTAATCGATCGCTTTCTTGTTCTTTGTATAACACCGCACACCCTTGCGCTAATTCTCGCACCTTTAAAATATAGTTTTGTCGTTGGGTTACAGAAATTGCTTTTCTGGCATCAAGGGTATTAAACGCATGAGAAGCCATCATACACTGATCATAAGCAGGAAGGGGTAAAAGGGCTTCTAAACATCGTTTACACTCATTAAACGCATCGTCAAAATGTTTAAACAGCATTGTAGTATCTGCAATTTCAAAATTGTATTTAGAAAACTCTATTTCACCTTCAAGATGAATATCTTTATAGGTCGTTGTTCCGTGTTCATTTTTATTCCACACAATATCAAATACCGTATCAACGCCTTGTAAATACATGGCTAATCGCTCTGTTCCATAGGTAATTTCAACCGCAACAGGATCACAAGGAAGT
>JBAYZM010000297.1:0-2997 GCA_041672515.1 Arcobacteraceae bacterium | reverse complement strand
TGCCAACTGAACAGGCGTAGTTAAAGAGTACTCTTCTACGTGTTCTTCGTTGATAAAAAAACCCCGTGTTCCTTGCAGTGCTACTTTGTATCCTAAATCCAAAAGAAATGAATAAATAGCCGCTGCCGTGGTAGTCTTACCATTTGTACCGGTAATTCCGATTATTTTGATTGGTGAAAAATCGACATACTCTTTCAAATGAGATGACTCAATAACTTTTTTACACCCTTTTTCAAGAGCATTTTCTTTAAACTTTTCATTGTTTTTAGAAACAACGAAGAATCTATTTTCATTCACATCGTTTGAATTATCGGTAAATATCTGATTATTTATGGTTAGTTGCAAGGTTTTTCTCTTCCAGTTTTTTATATAACTCTTCGACTTTTTTATCGTAAGAAAAGTACTCATTAAATCCATCTAAATAGCTGTATGCAGTGGTATTAAACCCATTATCAATGAGTTTAGTGACAAAATCAAAAAAGTCTTCTTTGGAATCAATAGCGACTTTCGTTGAAAACATAATATCTTCAAATGCCACTCTAAACGAACCTCTGCTTTCAACTAATTGAATAAAATCGTCGTATTTAATTGCATCGAGTGATTCAATCGTGGTATTGGCTAAATCTTTTAAAATTTTAATCATTTTTTCATTGTTACCATCGTACGCTTCTATGATATTCATCACATAACTGATGGCTTCATCGATATTTTTATCTTTGACCACACAAAAATAGTCGTATAATGAGACCGCTTTTGCTTCATCTTCAGTAGCAATATCGCAAAAAAGAGCATACATGGGATACTCTTTATTTTCAGGAAATAAAGAGCTTAATTGACCGTATAAAAAAATGGCTTTATCGTACTCTTGTTTTGAGAATAACGCATTGGCATCGTTTAAAAGTCGTGTCTCATTAATCATTTATAATTCCTCAATTTTATCTTCCATTCCAATGGGAACATTGATGATTTTAATATCAGGATGAATCGCCTCTTTAAGTTCTTTTTCGACTATAAATTTTAACGTACTTCCGCTGGCACTGCAACCCACACACGAACCTTGCAGTTGGATATAAACTTTGGCATCTTTGACGGTAATTAACTGAATTGCCCCGCCATCACGTGCTAGCATAGGAGCAATTTTTGTTTGTATAATCGTTGCAACCGCGGGAAGTAAATCTTCATCACTAAATGGAAACATAAAAAACCCTTATTTTTTTAATTTTATTAAAACAATACAAACCGCCGTTATCGCTACAATAACAGCAATGGTTGTCAAAATAAATCCCAATGATACAGGCTCTTGAAACATCACAGGTCTACTTGTTTACAACAGAAGAACATCGGTCGCACAACTCATCTTCTTGGCTTGCAGTAAATTTCCAACATCGTGGACATTTGTGTTTTTCTGAAAGGTAAACTTCAAATTCACACTCTTCAACACTAAATGAAACTTTACACTCAGCACGTTTATCTTTTACAATTTCACTGACTAAAAACCAATCGGCTAACTCAGTTTGACACATTTGCTGTAACTCTTGACTTGAAGTGTATAAAACCAATTCAAGCGTTGTTTTTATTGTTTTATCTTTTTTAAGTGTATCAATTGCTTCACTAAATTTTTCTTTAGCATTTATTAAAAGTTCTTCGTTAAGCTTACTTTCAACTTCTGGCAATTCATAATGGTTTAAATCAAAGACATCTTTGGCATCATCTTTGATAATTTTGGGTGCATATTCCAACAGTTCATCAATGGTATAAGTCAAAATAGGCGCTAAACATGAAAACAATTTTTTAGCAATCATCGCCATGGCAGTTTGAGCCCCGGTTCGGTGAATATCAAATTGCCCATCGCAATACAACCTGTCTTTACAGACATCCATGTACATACCACTTAAATCAACCACTAAAAAGTTATTGAGTTTGTTTAAGCCTTTAGAAAATTCATACATTGAAAATGCTTTTTCAATCTCATCAAACGTCTGTTTGGCTTTGTTTAAAATCCATTTGTCTAACACACTCATTTTATCAATGGCAACAAACTCTTCTAAACCATCAATATTCGCCAGTAAAAATCGTGCCGTGTTTCTGATTTTTCGATATAACTCGGCATTTTGTTTTAAAATATTGTCCGAAATTTTTAAATCGCTTTGGTAATCACTCATGGCAACCCAAACTCTTAAAATTTCACTTCCGTATTGTTTTAAAACTTTATCAGGAGCAACCACGTTTCCTTTTGATTTACTCATTTTTTCACCTTTTTCATCTACGGTGAATCCATGGGTTAAAATCGATTTAAACGGAGCCATTTCACTTGAAGCCAAAGTGGTTAAAAGTGAAGATTGGAACCAACCTCGATGTTGATCACTTCCTTCCAAGTACATATCCGCAGGAAACGTTCCTGCATCATAATTTCGGCTTCGTAAAACAGCGTTTTGTGTAGAACCTGAATCAAACCAAACATCTAAAATATCAACGGTTTTTTCTAAATCTTCTGGGTTATAACCACTTCCTGGATAAAGCAACTCTGAAATAGGTAAATCATACCACGCATCACACCCTTTTTGCTCAAAAATCATAGCAGTGTAATTCAATACTTTTTCATCAAAAACAATTTCATCGGTTTTTTTATTTCTAAAAAATGCGATTGGAACTCCCCAATCTCTTTGCCGTGAAATACACCAATCGGGTCGTCCTTCCAGCATCGCTTTAAGTCGGTTTCTTCCCCATTGTGGATAAAACTTCAAGTTTTCAACCACTTCCAGTGCATTTTCTCGTAGTGTTTTATTTTGGACTCCATACTCATCGTCAATAGAGATAAACCACTGTTTGGTTGCTCTAAAAATAATAGGTGTATGCGTTCTCCAACAATGAGGATAAGAGTGTTTAATGTCCACTCTTTTTAATAAAGCACTGCCTAACTCAGCTAAAATATCTTCATTGGCTTTAAATACATTCACCCCCAAATATTTACTGGTGTCTTTAAAAAGTTTTTCTCGC
>JBAYZM010000296.1:0-2998 GCA_041672515.1 Arcobacteraceae bacterium | reverse complement strand
CTCCCACACCTACTACACTTGCTCCTGTTAAGGTTGCATAGTCAAAAATATAATCAAACTCTTTGATTTCATCTTGGGCATAACACAAACAATCGGCTAAAACCAATCGACCTTCGGCATCGGTGTTTCGCACTTCAATGGTTTTTCCATTTTTTGCTTTTAAGACATCATCGGGTTTATACGCATCGCCACCAATCATATTTTCAACCGCACCCACAATCGTATGCACTTCAATAGGCAGTTTGAGTTGTGAAATGGCTTCAATAATATTTAAAACCGCACAACCACCCGATTTATCGCTTTTCATGGTCACCATAAAATCACTTGGTTTAAGTGATAATCCACCACTGTCGTAAGTAAGCCCTTTTCCAATTAAAACCACTTTTCTCTTGACATTTTCTGGTTTGTAGCTTAAGTGAATCAATTTTGATTCATGTCGTGACGCTCGACCTACACTGTGCATGGACATCATTTTATTTTTTTTAAGATATTTATCGCCATAAATAACATACTCTAAATCATTGGCTTTGGCAATCTTTTTTGCCTCTTTTGCCATAATTTTAGGATAAAAATCATCGGGCGTGGTATTGACAAAATCTCGTGTTTTATTGACACTGTTTGCTACTATAACGGCTTCATTGAAAACATCACTTAACTCTTTTAGGTTACTATTTGCAGCAATAACCAGCTCTTGGTGGATTTTATCTTCATCTTCTTTTTTATATTTTGTAAAGGTATATGCCCCTAAAATTGCCCCTTGGGTGAATGCTTTGAGGGTTTGTTTTTCATCTTCAATCAGTGATACACACGCCACTTTAAATTTTGTTGTTTGAAATTTCTTAACTGCACTTGCCATAGCAATAGCAAATGATTCATAATTGACCGCTTCACACCCTACAAAAATCTTTTTTGATTCGGGTAAAAAGACCACTTCTTCGTCTTGGGCTTTAAAGTTTAACTCTTTTAAAAGTTTCTTTTCTTTGTATTTACTTTTGTCAAAACTCTTTTTAAGAACCACAATAATTTCTATATCAAATTTTAAACTCTCGCTGTTTTGTATTAAACTTACATTCATTTATTATCCTTTTTTTTTGTAACAACATTAAAATAGTATAAGATTCCACCACCTACAATAAGCGCAAACGGTACCGCTAAATACCAATGCTCTTTTGCCCAAACAATGACTTGCAAAATTTGTTGCCCAAAGTACCATGCTGGAACAATCGTAATAGCCGCCCAACACCATGCACTGATTAAATTAATAAATGCAAATGTTTTGGCATCGTATCGTGTTAAGCCAATTGAAATAGGAATAACGGTACGCATTCCATACATATAGCGTTGAATAAAAATAATGGGCCAACCGTGTTTTTTAAGCAACAGATGCGCCAAGGCAAATTTTCTTCGTTGACCTTTGAAATTTCGGTGAACATACGCTTTGTTAAATCGTCCTATGTAAAAATAGATTTGATCTCCGGCAAAACCACCTAAACCCGCTATAAAAATTGCAAAATACAAATTCATGTCACCGGTGTGGGAAAGCAGACCCGCCATAATTAAGCCGGCTTCACCTTCAAGGATACTCCACGCAAAAAGAATAACATAACCATGTGTTTTAAGTAGGTGTACAAATTTATCATCGATTGCCTCACCTGGGGCATAATATAAGTTATAGACCAAAAAGAGAGCAAATATTGTTACAATAATTGAGAAAATCTTTCCAGCGTGTTTTTTAAAATTGCTTTGCATTGTTATCCTAGTTAAATTTTATGAGTTGTTGCGCTTGTACCATATCTTTATCTCCTCGACCGGAAAGATTTATGATAACTGATTTTCCTTTTAATTTGTCTTTAGCTTTTTTCAAATAGGCAATTGCATGGGAACTTTCAAAGGCTGGGATAATTCCCTCTTTTTGACTTAACCATACAAATGCATCCAATGCTTCATCATCGGTAATGGAATCGTATTGCACACTTTCATTGTCTTTATGAAAGCTGTGTTCAGGTCCAATACCCGGATAATCAAGCCCTGCACTGATACTATGGGCTTCAATAACTTGTCCATCTTCATCTTGCAGCAAATAACTCATTTGCCCATGCAATACTCCGGGGCTTCCTTTTTCTAAAGAGCATCCGTGTTTATTGGTATCAAGTCCTAAACCACCCGCTTCAATACCTATACACGTGGTTTCTTTATCTTCTAAAAAGTGGGAAAAAATACCAATGGCATTGCTTCCGCCACCAATACATGCCACCACAAAATCTGGCAGTTTTCCCTCTTTTTGTAAAAACTGTTTTCGTGCTTCCCACCCAATAATGGCTTGAAAATCTCGCACCATCATAGGGTATGGGTGAGGACCAGCAACGGTACCAATGATATAAAATGTATCTCGTGCATGCGTAACCCAATATCGAATGGCTTCATTCATCGCATCTTTGAGTGTTTTGCTTCCATTTTCAACGGCAACCACTTTAGCCCCTAAAAGCTTCATACGAAAGACATTGAGTTCTTGTCGTGCCACATCTTTAGCACCCATAAAAACCGTACACTCTAAACCTAACAGTGCCGCCACGGTTGCAGTTGCCACACCATGTTGCCCTGCACCTGTTTCAGCTATGACTTTAGTTTTACCCATTCGTTTGGCTAAAATAGCTTGAGCAATCGTGTTATTGACTTTATGCGCACCCGTGTGATTTAAATCTTCTCGTTTTAAATAGACTTTTGCACCAATCTCTTGGCTAATATTTTGAGCAAAATAAAGAGGATTTTCTCGTCCCACATAATCTTTTAATAACGCATTCACTTCTGTCCAGAACTCTTCATCAAATCGGTATTTTTTGTACTGTTCTTCTAATTCTAAAAGAGAAGGCATTAAGGTTTCAGGAACATAACGACCACCAAATATACCAAAATGCCCATTAATTGGGTCAAATTTACTTGGCTTGGGAATGTAAAAATTATTCATATTTTTCCTTTAAATTGGTAAATGGTGAAAAGT
>JBAYZM010000295.1:0-3001 GCA_041672515.1 Arcobacteraceae bacterium | reverse complement strand
AATGAGCCCCACGACTCTCTTTTCTTTTTTGAGCTGCTAAAATAATGGCTTCGGAAATTTCCAGTGCATTTCGCAATTCCAATATGGAAATCAACTCCACATTGTTACGTCTTTCTTTGTTAATGCAGTGTAATCCATACGATTCACGGCGTAAATATTTGATATAATCAAAGGCTTCTACGAGACTTTTCTTATTGCGAATAATGCCCACTTTATTGAACAAACAATTGCCCATAGAGATACGAATGGCATTAAAATTTTTAGAACAATCCGATTCAAAAATTTTATCAATGGCTTGAATATCTTTAATAACAATATTGTAATCTACGGGCAAAAAAGAGGTTTTTAAAGAGTGTTCTTTGGCTTTGAGTCCCGCTAACTCTCCAAATACTGCACCATCAAGCAGTGAATTTCCGCCCAATCGATTCGCACCATGTACGCCATTGGATGACATCTCTCCACAAATAAATAGACCTTTAACAGAGCAACTCGTCATATCGACATCCACACCACCCATGCTGTAATGAGCCACAGGTTTAATTTCCAGCAATTCCGTGGCAATATCTACGCCACACTGATTAAATGCAGCGGCATACAAAGAGGGCAGTCTTGTTTCTAAAATCTCTTTGGGGATATGCCGTAAATCAATGTAGACTTTTTGCCCTTTGTGTTGTTGTTTTAAAATGGCTTTGGCAATTTTATCTCGGGTTTCGAGTTCATTGACAAAACGAACACCATCAGAGTTGATTAAATAACCCCCTTCTGCACGTGCTGCTTCGGTGACTAAATAATTGGTTTTGGCAATACCGGTTGGATGAAATTGAATAAATTCCATATTGGACAGACTCAATCCTGCTCGCAAACACACTGCCAATAAATCACCCGTATAATCTTGGGCATTGGTAGAATTACCTCTAAAAATTCCCGCATATCCCCCGCCTGCTAAAACTACCGCTTTGGCAGGATAAATTAAAACTGCCGAATCGATTCGGCGTAATGCAACCACGCCACTGACGTTGTTTTTGTATTTTGCAATGTTTAACACAAAGTTATTGACTAAAAATTCAATCCCAATTTCTCGAGCTTTTTTAATTAAGGCTTGAGTAATGGCACCACCCGTTTTATCGCCTACAAAACAAGTTCTTTTAAAACTGCTTCCGCCAAAACTGCGTTGGGTAATCGTGCCATCGTCATTTTTGTGAAAATCAACCCCATATTTCTCAAGTTTTTTAATAATAGAAGAAGATTGAGTACACATATAACTGATGGCTTTTTTATTGCCCAAGCCTTTGGCAGATTTAAAAGTGTCGTTGATGTGCGCATTAAGAGCTTGTGTATCGTTGGGATCAAGTACGGCATTTATTCCTCCACTTGCCATGGAAGAGTTTGACTTGAAAATATTGCTTTTACAAATAACAGCCACTTTATTTTGCTCACTTTTAGCCTCGATGGCTGCCATGAGACCCGCAATCCCAGAACCTACTACGATGACATCATAAACCATTTTACACCTTGTAAATTAAATCATAGTTTGCACGGGGCGTTGATTTAATTTGAGTGATTTCTACATTACTTTTGATGTGTACGGGGACTTTTGATGCAAAAAGGGAGCTGATAATGCCTGGCGTTGATCGACAAAATTGCAGTGCCAGTTGAATATCATTTTCTAATACCATTTTAGAATCAAGCAAGTAGCCTGTTTCGGGTTTAAAGGATTGTTTAAAAAGATTCATTTGAAGAAGTGAACTGCTTGAAATGACCCCAATATTTAGACGGTGTGCGGCTTGCAACAATGTACAAGCTTGTTGGTCAACCGTTTGTGTGGGCATGGTATAAATAGAGGTTTTTGCTAAGTTAAATGGCGTTTGAATGTATTTGAATCGGTGATTCTCTCCACCTACTTTTTGAGCAATTTTGACCAAATCTTCTAAATTGATATGTTCAAGATTTTCTTTGGGATTAATAAAGGCATTCCAAACGGCAACACCATAATATTTAATTAAGCCCTGATTCGCCATTTTCTCAAAACGTTTGAAAATAGACTCTACTCTTTTGAGAAATTTATCGTAGCCCAATTTTACCAATTGCATTTCGGGGTTGTGTAAATAGTATATGTCAAAACTTTTAACCCCCACATTTTCCAAAGAACGTTTACATGACCACTCAATAAAATCGGGTGTCATACAGTGTTGGTCGAGTTCGATATCTTCTTTTAACGCCAATTTTTGGTCAAGAATATTCTCTTGTATCCACGTATAAGGATTTTGAGGAAAAGGAAAATCCAGTTGAATAAATCCTCCCTTGGAGCAAATGATTAACTCTTCTCGGGTAATACTTTTCTCTTCGATTAACTCTTGTAACGCCGTTCCAATCTCTTTTTCACTTTGTCCGTATCGGTAATTACTCGCCGTGTCAATAAGATTAATCCCACTTTTAATGGCTTGTTTAACCCCTTCGATGTAGTGAAAAACATAGTTCTCTTCTTTATAGGGTTCTTTATTAAATGTTCCTAATCCCAGTTTTGAAAATATTAAATCGTTGTGTTTGATATAAAAATCTTTGTATGTTGAAAATTTTGTTGCATAATTGTAAGTCGCCTGACTGGTTGCCGTACTCATAAATTCATCCTTCTTTTTTTGCAATAGGCCATAAAAGAGTGAAAACTCACTCTTTTACAGTAAATTTTAAAGGCTATTTATTTATATGCAATAAGTGTTCCGTAAATAGTTTATAAAGCTTATGACTTATATTTCTTGTTGGTATAAAGAATAATCCCCACCACATACATGGCTAAGGCAATTGTTAATATATAAAATTCAATCATTTTTTTTCCTAAAGTGCGTAGACATTTTCTAATTTAATCGCAGGCTTTTCGCCTAAATAGACCAAATAATAAAGTGCATCTTTTCTAAATTTGTAACTTTCATACAGTTCGGTAATCTCTTTATCTTCTTGCGGAGCATAACCGTATATTTTTTTCAAGCCACGGTAGTACAAAACC
>JBAYZM010000294.1:0-3009 GCA_041672515.1 Arcobacteraceae bacterium | reverse complement strand
ATGCAAGAGTAGTTTTGCCAAATTGTTTCGGGAACTTTTTGTTTTAAAAAAGGGCAGAGGATTAAGTCGGGTTTAAAAAGAGTGCAAGCGTGAATCATCGATTCCGCACTGAGTGCAAATTCGACGTTGACATCGTGTTTTAAATTGCGTAACTCTTCGTAGAATTTTTGTGATAAACTGTTAAAACTGGTGCAAAGCAGTACTATTTTCAAAGAGACCTCTTTTATTTAATGGTATTGTATCGAAACTTTAATTATAATTTTTTTTAAAAAATTATGTATTGATTTATACTAATTTGGATAGAATAACCCATGGATTTAATACAAAAATTAAACGCTCAAGTCGAAAAAGCGAATAAACAATACGAATTATTAAAATTTGAAAACGATTCTTTGAAACTCAAAGTAGAAGAATTAATGACACAAAATGATAAATTATTACGAAACAGTCAAGATTTGCTTTTAAAAATAGACAGCACGCTTGCGCTTAAGAGTAAGGGTAGGAATTGAAAAAGAAAATGACATTTTATATTAATAATATGGCATATACCATTAATGTTGAAGAAGAGTTAGAGCCAGAAATTAGTAAGTTTTTATCATTAGAACAGCACATTAACACTCAAGACCTTTTACTGGCTTACATACGACGAACGCAAGAGTTTCACAACTTTAAAAAAGATATTGAAGAAATCTCCAACAAATTACCCAAAATTTGATGAAAAAAGCGTTTTCACTTCTTGAAATTATTTTTGTCATAACAGTGATTGCATTGATTAGCTCGTATGTTTTACAAAACAGTCAATCGTTTTTGCAAAAAGCCAATCTGACACAAATAAAAGCGCAAATAGCCCTTATTCGCAATGCGATTAATGTTACAAAAAATCAGCGTATTCGACAAGGATTGTCGGAATTTCCAACGGCGTTGGATCAAGCAAAAATCAATACCGAAAATGAGCTTTTATTTGGTGGAACGCAAGATGAAAAACTCTTAGACTATCCTTTAATTGCAACGTCAACTGCCCAAAAAGAAGTAGGGGCATTTGCAAAAATTGCTTCCAATACCTATGCTGTTTGGTTAGACAATGAAAACTTTGTTGAGTTTGTTTATAAAGCCAACGAGGGCACTTTTAGTTGCAGTTATACCAATGCTTTGTGTAAGGAACTCGATTGAAAAGAGACTATTTTTACGAAGTGGCATTGCTTAAATCGCCTTTAGGATTACTCACATATAAAAGCGATACGCCTGTAAACTTGGGCGCTTTGGTTTTAGTAAGCTTAGGCAATCGCAAAACACTCAACAGTGCCGTGGTCATAAAAGAGGTTGAAGAACCCACATTTAAATGTCTGAATATTCAAGAAGTAAGCCCGCAATACTACGACACTGTCATGCTTAGTACGGCGAAATTTATTGCCTCGTACTATGTGTGTTCTTTGGGAGAAGCGTTGAGTTTATATACCCCTTTTGAAGATTTAGAGACGGTTTCTGCTTCTTTATTTGAAAGCAACATTGAGTTATCCAACGAGCAAGAAGAGGCGTATGAATTTTTAAAAACCAAACAACAAGCCCTTTTATTTGCCAATACAGGAAGTGGAAAAACTGAGATTTATATCAAAACCATAGAAGAGCATTTAAACCAAAACCAACAAGCTATTTTACTCATGCCTGAAATTTCATTAACCCCTCAAATGCAAAAACGCTTGGAAAAAGTTTTTGGAAACAGCATTGCCATTTGGCACTCTAAAATTACAGCAAAGAAAAAAAAAGAGATTATCCAAGGGTTGTTAAGTGGAACCATTCAGCTCATTGCAGGAGCACGATCGGCTTTATTTTTACCCTTTAAAAATTTGGGTTTAATTATTGTTGATGAAGAGCACGATGATTCGTATAAATCGGATCAAAAACCCCGTTTAAATGTGAAAGATTTATCCATTTATATGGCAAAACAACAGCAGATTCAACTGATTTTAGGAAGTGCTACGCCTTCGATTGCTTCGTTTCATAAAATCCCTTATATTCGTGTGGCTAAAAGCTTTTTCCCCACGTCAAAAACCATCACATTTTATGACAGCCAAACGGTCTTGAGTGTGGATATTAAAAATAAAATTCATCGTACATTAGAAGAAAATAAACAAGTCATTATCTTTTTACCCACAAGGGCAAACTTTAAATACCAAGTGTGTTCGAGTTGTGGGAAAAGTGTGGAGTGTCCTTTTTGTTCGGTTTCTATGAGTTTACACAAAAATGCTTTGGCGTTAAAATGCCACTATTGTGGATATGCACAACAAATTCCTCCTTTGTGTCCCTCTTGCAAAACGGGCGTCATTCATAATTTTAGAATTGGCACCGCACAAGTCGAAGAGGAGCTGAAAACACTTTTCCCTACTAAAAATATTGTTCGATTTGACCGAGATTCCATTACGACTAACACCAAATTAAAAGAAGTATTAAACGATTTTAACAATGAAAAAATCGATATTTTAGTGGGAACCCAAATGCTTTCCAAAGGGCATGATTATCACAACGTGACCTTAGCCGTGGTCTTAGGCATTGATTCGGTGTTAAATATGAATTCGTATAAATCACGAGAAAAAGCGTTGTCGTTGTTGATTCAAATTGCAGGACGAAGTGGAAGAAAAGGGTTTGGTGAAGTGATTGTGCAAACCAAAAACAAAGAGTTTTTTGAACACTACTTAGTACACAGCGACTACGAAGATTTTTTAAAAGATGAATTGCAATTTAGGCAAGATTTGTATCCGCCTTTTTATAAAATGGCAAAAATCGTCTTTGCCCATGCCAATGGCATAAAAGCCCAAGAAGAGATGAACAAATACGTCAATATTTTAAAAGAGTTAGACAAAATAGAGTTAGTCGGATTTGGAGAGAGTGGGGTGTTTAAAATTGCCAATAAGTACCGCTATGAGATTTTGTTGCGTTCAAATAATATCAAAGAACTCATACAAGTCTTACACAGTATTCACTCTCCTATGGTAACGATTGATATGGATACTA
>JBAYZM010000293.1:0-3033 GCA_041672515.1 Arcobacteraceae bacterium | reverse complement strand
ATTGGAGCCACGGGATATACCGGGCTTGAATTAATAAAAATCTTAATCCATCATCCACAATTTAATATTACGTATATTGCCAATTCAACGGGTGAACAAAACGTCAACGAATTGCACCCGTGTTTGCAAAATGTGCTTTCCATGCCTGTATCCAAAGCCGATGCAGTTGAAGTAGCGAAAAATGCACAATTAGCTTTTTTAGCGTTGCCTCATCAAACCTCGATGGGTTTTGCCAAAGAGTTATTGGCTTTGGGTGTTAAAGTGGTGGATTTAAGTGCGGATTATCGACTGGAATTAGAAACCTATGAAAAAACTTATTGCCCTCATGAAGATAAAGAAAACCTACTTCATGCCGTGTATGGTTTGCCAGAATACTACAAAGAAGCCATAAAAAAAGCCAAACTTATCGCCAATCCAGGGTGTTATCCCACGGCAACACTTTTAGGACTTTTACCCTTTGTCGAGTATCTTGATGAAAATGCTCCGGTGTTTGTTGATGCCAAATCAGGTGTGAGTGGTGCGGGTAAAAAAGTCAGCGAAATAACCGCATTTTGTAATGTCAATGAAAATATTTTTGCCTATAATCCTTTTAAACATCGACACATGCCAGAGATTCAAGAAAAAGTGTTAAAGTTAAAGCAAAAAGATTTGAGTATCAATTTTGTACCACACCTAATCAACGCAACGCGTGGAATGTTGGTCAGTACGTATGTGACCCTTAAAGAAGATATCAACCCACAAGAAATTTTACAAAAAGCGTATGCCAATGCCCCATTTGTGCGAATTAAAAATACGCCTGTAGACATTAAATCAACCGCAGGGACGAATTTTTGCGATATATTTGTGGCAAAAAATGGTAAAGCACTTTTTATTAATACCTCGATTGATAATTTACTCAAAGGGGCTTCAAGTGCTGCGGTTGCCAATGCCAATTTGATGTGCGGATTTGATGAAGCATTGGGAGTTCCGAATATTGCCTATGTGCCTTAATCCTTTGAATATTCAAGAGTCTGCAATCTTTGTAGCAGACTCTCACTTTAATCAACAGCGTGATGCTTTTTATCTTTTTTTAGAGCAACTTAAAAATAAAACGATAACCACCCAACAGCTTTTTTTGATGGGTGACATGTTTGAGTTTATCACTCAAGAATCCCACTATTTTGTTAAACAAAATAAAAAAGTCATTACGCTTTTAAACGAACTCTCTCTTACGATGGAAATTGTCTATTTAGAGGGAAATCATGACTATAATTTAAACAAACTTTTTCCTAAAATTTTAGTGATACCCAGAAAACTTCAACCTATGGTGGCAAGCTATAATCAACAAAAAGTAGCACTTTCTCATGGTGACAACTTTACCCCATTTTTTTATAACTTGTATTGCAAAATTATTCGCAATAAACCGTTATTGGTCTTTTTAAATGCGATTGATTTTAACCATTGGCTTTCAAAAAGAATCGATAAAGCCTTAAGTGCTAAAAATATTTGCCATACGTTTACGCATTTTGAAAAATGGGTTGCAAAACGCCTAGAACATTATGATGCCGATTTGATTATTGAAGGGCATTTTCATCAAGGCAAAGAGTTTGTATTTGCCCATAAAAGATATGTCAATGTACCTTCTCTGTTTTGTTCACAAGAGTATTTGATTTTGCAAAACAATCAATTTATAAAAAAAGGGATATAACATCGCACCATTTAAAGTCGTCAGCCAATACGAACCAGCCGGTGACCAACCCACCGCCATTGAAGAACTCAGTCAATCCATTTTAAGTGGAAACCAATACAATACATTGTTGGGAGTGACGGGTTCAGGAAAAACTTATACCATGGCAAAAGTGATTGAAAGAACTCAAAAACCCACTCTGATTATGACGCACAATAAAACCCTTGCTGCACAACTTTACAGTGAATTTCGGCAATTTTTTCCCAACAATCATGTGGAGTATTTTATTTCGTACTATGACTATTATCAACCCGAAGCCTATATTCCAAGAAGTGATTTGTTCATTGAAAAAGACAGTTCCATCAATGAAGAGTTGGAGCGGTTGCGTTTAAGTGCGACTTCTTCACTGCTTTCATTTAATGATGTCATTGTCATCGCTTCTGTATCTGCGAACTATGGTTTGGGAAATCCCAGTGAATACAAAGCCAATGTGCAAAAACTGCAAGTGGGCTTTGAATACTCTCAACGGCAAATGTTGTTAAAACTCGTTGAAATGGGATATAAACGCAACGACAAGTTTTTTGACCGATCGGACTTTAGAGTCAATGGCGATGTGATAGATGTTTTCCCTGCCTATTGGGAAGATGAGTTTATAAGGATTGAATTTTTTGGTGATGAGGTAGAGAGTATCAGTGTGCATGAGTACTTAACCAACAATAAAGTTAAAGATTTAAAAGATGCTACGATTTATTCGGTGAACCCTTTTGTGGTTTCTCAAGACAGACTTGCCAAGGCGGTCAAAGAGATTGAAAGAGAACTTGATGAACGGTTGGCTTTTTATAAAGCTGAAGATAAACTCGTTGAGTACCAACGCCTTAAACAGCGAGTTGAATTTGATTTAGAGATGATAGAAGGCACGGGAATGTGTAAAGGGATTGAGAACTATGCCAGGCTTTTAACCGATAAACAACCGGGTGAAACGCCGTACTCTCTTTTGGATTATTTTGAACAACTCGATGAAGATTTTTTACTCATAGTCGATGAGTCACACGTTTCATTGCCTCAATTTCGTGGCATGCACGCAGCGGACAGAAGCCGAAAAGAGGTCTTAGTGGAGTATGGTTTTAGACTTCCCAGTGCTTTAGATAACCGTCCTTTGATGTTTGATGAGTTTATTCATAAAGCACCTTTTTATTTGTTTGTCAGTGCTACACCCAATGAATTAGAAACCTCTATGAGTTCAGTGGTTGCAAGGCAAGTTATACGTCCAACTGGATTGCTTGATCCTGTCATTGATATTAAAAACAGTGAATTTCAAGTTGAAGATTTGCACGATGAAATCAAAAAAATAGCAGCACGCAATGAAC
>JBAYZM010000292.1:0-3037 GCA_041672515.1 Arcobacteraceae bacterium | reverse complement strand
CAAAACCGTGAAGGGTTTATCTCCATTGAGAGATTTCAAAGTTTGGTTGATGAGAACAAGCTTCTAAGCCTATCTTTTTGGGAAGATGAAAAATCCATCGAGCTTTGGAGAAACCAATTTGAACACCGTATGGCTCAAGACAAAGGCAATGCCGGAATTTTTGAAGATTACAGAATCCGCGTAGCCAAAGTCGAGCGAGACTACACCAAAACCAACCGCAAACAAGCCCCAAAAGATTCCAATGAACATCGAGTTTAGATTTTTACAAAAAGCTATAGAAGATAAAAACTTCGTTTGTTTTGCCTATGAAAACAGACATTATAAAAATATTGCGGTGTTAAAACTCGATGAAGAAAATAGACTCATCACCAATAAAGGCATTTTTGAATTTGAGAAGATTTCTCAATTGGTGATTTTGAAAGAAAAAATCAGTAACCTTGATATGGCTTATTTGAAATCTATTGAAGATATAAAAAAAGGAAATTTCAAAATCCAAAGTGCCAAAGAGCATATTGAGGAATTAAGAAATTCTATGTAAAAAAGAGAGGGATTTTTATGAAAACCATACCAAAATTTAAAGAAAAGCACAAAAACCATTTCATTGAGACTTCCTGAAGATATGATAGAGACTATAAAAATGCAAGCCAATACCCTTGATGTGCCGTATCAATCTTTTATTAAAACACTAAGTTCTAAAATTTTATTTTCTAATTCTTCCAATTCACTTGAACAAATATCAAAAACAGTTTCAGCATCAATATCAACATAATGATGAGAAATAAAATCTCTTGTTTTTATAATTCTGCTCCAATAATTGCTATTGGCAACTTTTAGTAAAAGCTCTTTTTCTCTTTTATTTAAATTTTTTAAAGCTTCACCAATGGCTTGAATTCTCATAGAAATTGCATCTAATTTATCAAGTCCTTCATCGCAAGTTAAAAAATCATCACTTGATTTTATACTTTGAAATCTCCTATTTATAAGTCGAATACTTTCTAAAATAAACTCAATAAGTTCGAGCGTTGTTGATTTATCCATAAATCACTTCTTTTTGGATTTCATTAAAAATTGCACCCTTACTTCGTTTGTGTTTGTGCATTAAATCTATTTTTTTATTGTAGAGCTCTTCTAAAAACACCCATAAACCAGAGATATTTTTAAAAGTTTTATTTTTAAATTCTACATAAATATCAATATCACTGTTTGGCGTTTGCATATCTTTGGCATAACTTCCAAATAATCCAATTTTATCAACTTCAAAAGTATTTTGAATGTACTCTTTTTTTTGAGTAAGTTTTTCTAAAATATCATTTTTTGTCATTGTGACTCCTTTGATAATGAGTGGGTGTTATTATAACAAAATGTTGCAATTAAAATAAAAATATTTTTTATACATAATCATTTTTATTTACTTCATCAAACTCCAATGCGAATTTTCCTGGAATTAGTTTTGCTTTCTTAAATTTTACATGAGAAAAACCATTTAATTGGCATAATTGAATTATATGTTTCATATTTTCAGTTGATGATTTAAAACCAAAATAAACTGTTTTTAATAAATTTTTATTAAATTTCCTATGACCATATTTATCGAAATCAATTATTCTTATTTCTTGCTCATATTCCCAATCAACAAATTTAGTTAAAACTTGTTTTGTTGTCTCCTCCTTATCTGCATCGAGATAAGATAATAATTCATACTCTTTCTCATATTCAACCATTCCAAACATTTTGAAAAAAGTATAATCTTTCTCCACATCTAATTCAAAAACTAATCCTTCATGTTTTTTTGAATAATGAGACCACATAGTAACGCTATTATTAGTTTTAGATAAAGATAATATACCCGTATTATTCATCAATTCTTGCTTGGAACTTCTCATAAAAGATATATATTCATCACTCTTAGTTTTAAACAAGTATTCTTTTATTTCAACTGATATATTTGGATTTCTTTTTAGGAATCTTTTTTTACATTCTTCTATTTCACTAAAACTATAATCTTCTCTATATGATAAATTACAATCAAATGGGTCATTGAAACTTTTAGCTAATGCAAAATAAAATTCTGAATTAATAATTATGTCATCTGATCTTGACCCAAATTCTCTATATTTATATAATAATTTTGGGAACTCATTAGTTTTAATTCCTTCAATCAATAATTCTTTTAGTTCCATTTCTGTTAGCACTTTACAATTTCTCCAAACTCTTCCCAACCAAATACCCACTCGCCCACGCAAACTGCAAATTATACCCTCCACGATTTCCAACTATATCTAAAACTTCACCAGCGAAAAATAGACCTTTACATAACTTACTTTCATAAGTTTTGTTATCTACCTCGTGCGTTCTTACACCTCCGCCACTGGCTTCGGCGTGTTTGAAACCTTGTGTATCGATTACTTCGAGTTTCCATTGATTTAGTTGAAATGCTATTGCTTTTATTTGTTTTGCATTTATTTCAGAGGCTTTTGTGTTTACATCTATTTTACAAATATCCAATAGAACGGGTGCTATTTTATTTGACACCATTCCCGTTAAAATATCCACAGCTTTTTGAGTGGGTAGGTTTTTAAATAGGCTTTGTATTTGGTCGGCTAGGTCATTTCTATTGATTTTTGGAAAAAAGTTTATGGCTATTTTTACATCTTGATACAGACTCAAATTTAAAGCTGCTAGTTGTGAAATATCAAGTATTGCAAAACCTGAAACTCCATAACTTGTGAACAGGACATCGCCAAAAATTTCTTGATCACAAATTCCATTTATAAACAGACTTACATTACACTCTTTTTTTACACCTTGTAGTTTTCCATTATAAGTGTTTTCAGTTTGAAGACCTACAAGAGAAGGATAAGTTGGATTAAAACTGTGTCCAAATTTTGAAGCGAAGTCTAAACCACTTTCGTTTGCATTGAGTTGTGGAGCTGCGCCTAAACCGTTTGAGATTAGGAGTTTATCATAGTTTTTGTATTCTTGTTCTTCTGTTTTTATGATAAATCTATCTTCTGTTTTTTCTATATCTTTTATAAAA
>JBAYZM010000291.1:0-3041 GCA_041672515.1 Arcobacteraceae bacterium | reverse complement strand
TAATCATTCCTCCCGCGGCTGCAACAACAGGGAAAGAGGCTTTTTGAACACTGGATAACTCCCCACACACCAACTCTCGTTTGATTTCAAGCCCTACCATTAAAAAGAAAATCGCCATGAGTCCATCATCAATCCAATGGGTCAAATCCATTGAAATGGTGGAATTTCCTAAGGTAATTCCTAAAGGCATGTGCCATAAATTATAATACGATTCACCCCAACTCGAATTGGCAACCAATACCGCTAAAACCGTTGCACAAAAAAGGATAACTCCACTTAACGATTCTTTAGAGATATAATTTTGAAAAGTAGCTAAATATTTAATCATATATTTTTCCTAATAGTATAAAATGCGTTAATTCTAGCAATAGTTTCTTATAGTAAAATTAATCTCTGTTGATCTTCCACGCAAAATAGAGACTCACTGCTAAAAAAACAGCTAAATAGATGTAGGGATTTTCAGGTATGGGCATCGTTTTTCCTTAAGATAAAGTTTGTGGAATAATGATCGTAAATAAAGCGCCTTTGTAACTTGTATCACGATACTGATATTTTGTATTGGAGGCTTTTATTTCACCTTTTAAATGTTTTGTAACGATTTCATTGCTCATATAAAGCCCTATTCCTGTCCCTTGTCTTTTGTGTTTGGTTGTAAAATAAGGTTCAAAAATTCTGTCGATAATTTCAGGCGAGATTCCATTGGCATTGTCTTTTATTTTAATATAAACCATATTATTTTTCTGTTCAACATCAATAAAAATAAGCTTTTCATCCTCTTTGGTCTCAAATTCATCTTTGGCATTATTTAAAATGTTAATCAAAACTTGAATCAATTCGTTTTCATAACTGTACATTTCAATCGATGGAATATTTTTTTCAATAACAATTCCTCTGTTTTTAAACTGTGCATAAATCAGTTTGAGTGTTTTATCAATGCACTCTTGAATCGAAAATCTGTTTTTTTCTTTTGAGGTTCAAAGAAATTTCTAAAATCATCGATGGTCGCAGAGAGATATTTTGCCGAAGTGGTAATATTCTCAACATGAACATGGAACTCCTCTTTGTCTAAGGTGTTCATCTCATTTTTTAACTCCATCGTGGTAGCACTTAATGTAATCGCACTTAAAGGTTGTCGCCATTGATGAGCAATGTTGCCTATCATCTCTCCCATGGCTGCCATTTTGGATTGTTGTGCGAGTAACTCTTGTTGCAATTTATCTTTGTGGATATGAATTTGAATATGATGTTTATAGGCTTTAAATTTATGTCGTAGCATGCTTGAAACATACGAAGACAACATCAATAAAACAATAACCAGTAACACCGCAATAAAAAATATATTGAACAACTGATTGTTAAATTCTACTTCGAGTTGCTTTTTTTTATCGTCTAAAACCGTATTAATATCGCTTTCATAAAACCCTTTTCCCAATATCCAATCCCAGTTTGCAACGCCTTTTATATAGACCGTTTTTGTTACCCACGTATTGTCTTCATTGAAATGACCGTATTGGTGAAATCCCCCATCCTCTTGAGCCAATTTTCTAAAGGTGTTTAAATTATTGCTCGCTTCTGTTTTTCCCGCTTTACCAATAATCTCAGGAAGTTCCAATAAATTTTTGCCCATAACCTCTTTGTTGGGATGCGACCTAAAGTTCCCCATTTTGTCCAAAATAAACAGATATCTGCCTGCTGAAATTAACAGCATCTCCTCGATATCGCTTAAAACTTTCGCTTGAATGCTCTGCTCAAACTCATCAAAATACTCTCCGGTTCCAATAAACCAATCCAAAGGTTCAAAATATTTATTAAATCCAATTTTTTTATACGAACGAGTTAAATCCGTTGGTTTAGGAAACCACCACGTGAGAAATCCCTCTTTTTTTTCTTGAATCATACTGATAATATTACGCGTTAAATACTCTCCACGACCCTCTTTAAAATGATAAAAATTGGTTCCTTCCAAGCTTCGGTTAATGGGCAATAAAATACACTCATACGTCATAGAATAGATAAAAAAGTAGCCTCGCCCCTCATTAAATCGAGTATTGACCAATGCATCTTGAATCATTTTTTTAATGGCAACTTTGGGCAAATGTTGGTTTTGATTGTAAATTTCAGTCGCAATAGCGTGGGCTTCATTGACACGTTCTTGTAAACTCACTTTTAAACGTGTTTCAGTTAGTTTTTGTTGTTTTTGTATATATTTGTGCACCAATTCAACATCGTTTTGAATTGACTCTTTATTGTTTTTAATATAATTATTTTCTAATTTTTCTTTCTCTTTATTAAACGTTATTTTGTTATCCAGTAAGAGTAAAAAAGCGACAATACAGGCAATAATAACGACAAAGACAGAAGGAGCATAGCGTATTATTTTAAGAATTTTTTCTTCATTTTTAAAAATCATTTTTCCCCTTAATAAAACAGAGTCTAGCAAAAACTCTTTAACAAACAAATTATTTATGATAAAATTCGACATGAATGACTTGAAGTATATTACCCACTACCCCAAACATTTGCAAGAGAGTGTCGTAAAACTTATTGAAAACAAGAGTTTAACTTCCTATTTGCAAAAAAAGTACCCAATTAAACACACCATTACCAACGACAAACTGCTTTATTCATATGTTATGGAG
Source organism: Arcobacteraceae bacterium (assembly GCA_041672515.1). GTDB lineage: Bacteria > Campylobacterota > Campylobacteria > Campylobacterales > Arcobacteraceae > Marinarcus. The sequence continues at coordinate 402 of JBAYZM010000291.1, read as the reverse complement.
TTTAAAAACAGTTATTTTAAAAAATACCAACTCGATAAAATTGTTTATGACAGCAAAATACAAGTCAACAATGCCTTAGGAACTCATACTTTTATTTCACGCGTACAAGGCGGAAAACTCAAAGCCAAAAATGAGATTAAAATCGCCAATGTGTTTAAAAATATGCCCGAAAAATTTTTAGAAATGATTGTGGTTCATGAACTTTCGCATCTCAAAGAAAAAGAGCATGACAAAGCATTTTATAATTTGTGTACCTTTTTACAAAATGATTATGCCCAAGTTGAATTTGATACGCGTTTGTATTTGATTCATTTGGAACTTTTTGGAAAAATTTACTGAAAGAAACAGGGTGTTAAGTTTTTAATATTTGTGTCATTTTTCGAGTAATAAAGTAACACTGCA
>JBAYZM010000290.1:0-3045 GCA_041672515.1 Arcobacteraceae bacterium | reverse complement strand
GGGGGATTACGTGATTTATCCATTTCACGAACCTCTTTTGATTGGGGAGTTAAACTTCCCGATAATATCAATGAACCCAACCATGTGATGTATGTTTGGTTGGATGCTTTGATGAACTATATTACCGCATTAGGGTATGGAACCGATGAAAAAAATATGTCATTTTGGCCTGCAAATGTGCAATTAGTGGGAAAAGACATTTTACGATTCCATGCCATTTATTGGCCAGCTTTTTTAATGAGTTTGGATTTACCTCTTCCAAAACATATTGCCGCACACGGTTGGTGGACACGAGATGGTGAAAAAATGTCAAAATCTAAAGGCAATGTGGTTGATCCAAAACAAATTGCCGATGCCTATGGTTTAGATGCGTTTAGATACTTTTTATTACGAGAAGTTCCCTTTGGACAAGATGGCGATTTTTCACAAAAAGCACTCATGGACAGAATTAATTCAGATTTAAGTAATGACTTGGGAAATTTACTCAACCGAATCATGGGAATGAGTGATAAATATTTCAATTTTAACATTACGTCTAAAGATGTTGAGAAATTCCATAAAAAAGAGTTGGACGAAGTGCATGAAATTCTTAACAACGTAGAAACTTATGTTTTTAATATGCAACTTAATCGTTATCTTGAAGATATTTGGAAAGTGTTAACCATTGCCAATAAAGCCATTGGAGATTATGAACCGTGGACTAAAATGAAAGAAGGCAAAGAGGATGAAGCCATGGCTTTAGTTGCTTTAATCGCCAATATCGTTGCTAAAGTTGCCCTACTTTTAGATTCTGTTATGCCTGAAAAAATGGCTAAAGTGGCTACGTGTTTAGGCATTGCTATTAATAATGAAAGCTATAAAAATTTAATTGAGAATAAAAATTTAATCGCACAAACGGTTATTACCAAAGTCGAGCAACTCTTCCCTCGAATTGAAGAGATTTTAATTGAACAAGCCCCAACAAGTGATGTTTCAAAAAATCAAACCGAAGAAGAAGCCAGTGCAAAAAAACTCTCTAAACAAGAAGAACCTGCAGTGTGTGAAGACAATTTAATTACGATTGATCAATTTTTCCAAACCAGCATTAAAATTGGAACTATCGTAGAAGCCCAAGAAGTACCAAAATCAAGCAAGCTTTTAAAACTCCAAGTGGATTTAGGAGAAGGAAAAAATCGACAAATTCTAGCAGGCATTAAAGAGTTTTACAATGCCAATGATTTAGTAGGAACCCAAGCATGTGTAGTGGCAAACTTAAAACCTGCCAAACTGATGGGAATGTTAAGTGAAGGAATGCTTTTAGCTGCAAAAGATGAAAATGGTTTAAGTCTTATTCGTCCTGAAAAACCAAAAACAAGTGGAACCAAAATAAGTTAACTCGTGCAAATTACATCTTTAAACGACATCATACAAGGAGAGTTGCTTAACTCTCCGGCTATATCTTTTATTTACAATGTTAAAACTGATGTCAATAAAATCCAAGAGGGAGATTTATTTTTTGCTTCTAACCATGAAGAAATAGTTCAAGCCCTTGCCAATGGTGCTTTTGCTGTTGTAGTTGAAGACAATACGCCTATTCTCGATAGCGAAATTGCGTGGATAAAAGTTGACAATATTCCTAAGGCCATCATAAAATATATCCGATATAAACTCAGTCAATTAGAAGTGGAAGCCTACAGTTGCGATTCCATAACCTATGAGTTACTTAAAATATTTTATTCCAATTCCACTATGGAAAAAACAATTTGGTTATTTTCGAGTAATCTTAGTGCCATTTTAAATACTGTTAATGACATAAAAGAGCATGATATTATTTTTTGTAGCAACCAAGAGTTACTGCACTCTTTGTATCCCAAAAATTCGGCGTTCGCAATATCTGCATTTAAAGTTGACAATCTTATTGAACATTCGTTGTTTGAAACCTCATTTAGTTATCGTGACCACTATTTCTTGCGACTGAGAATTTCATCCCTTTTTATTCATCAATTTTTAACTGTTTTTGAATTTTTAGATTCAAATGTAGATGTGAATAAATTAAAAAAATTAAACTATTTTAAACCCATTTTTATTGATAAATTTTTTAATGCGTGTGAATATGGAAAGAGTGATAAGTTTATTCTTATCCAAGAGAAAAAAGAGTTAGCCCTCAATGAGTTACACTACATTCATGAAAAATACAAATATGCAAAAACCATCATTTTTTCAAAAGAAGCAGTGGCATTTGAAAATTTTGACTCTACACAAGTAGCTGCTATTGAAGATATTTTTCAACTTTTACAAAACAGACCGTTTAATGCTGTTTATATTATAGGCTTTAAAAAACAAAAGATAGAAGCGCTTTTTAAAAATAATTACACCACAAATAGCTTATTGTAAATAAAAGTTAAAAAACCATTCCAAAAGAGCCTATGACTTTTCCTAAAATCTCTATCTCATTTTTTTGTACTATTTGCGTTGCATACTCTTTGTTATCAGAAATAATATTCAGTCTTCCATCAACTCTTCGTTGTATTCGTTTTACAAACAGTCCATGCACCGTAGTAAAAGCATAAATTCCCTCTTTAGAGAAATCTTTTTTTGTGGAATCCAAGAAAATGATATTGTCCGAATTCAACGTTGGCTCCATTGAATCTCCCACAACATTGATGGCTTCTAAATTTTTAAGATTTTTTTCACCACCTAACATATTGGCAAAATAAGCAGGAACTTCGAGTTTTTCATAGCTGTCTTCACTTTCATAAGCACCCCCACCTGCACTGACATTGATGTTCGAGTAATACTTAATCCAATATTTATCGGTTGAGTCAAGCAATGAACTTGGATTTTGATTGTAAAGTAACCAGTTAATAGAAATTTTCTTTATCGCACAGAAGTCTAATATATTAGAAAAAGGAATTTTACTTCGGTTTTTCATCGTGGCAAAATTAACTTGAGACAGCCCCAATGCTGTAGCAACGTCTTTATCAAAAACTTTTCCATCTTTTCCATCTTTACTTAAGACATCTTTGAGTCGTTCAATTATTTCACTGACTATTAACACAGAAACTC
>JBAYZM010000289.1:0-3050 GCA_041672515.1 Arcobacteraceae bacterium | reverse complement strand
AGGCTATTTGTTTGCTAAAACGGATGTTATCAGCGTAGAAAGTGGCAAAGAGAACTATCCAAATGCCTCATACACTGAAAAAATGTATCGAAATGAGTTTGGATTTACCTACGGTAAAAAAGAGGAACACGGCTTTGCCTACCACTGTGTGAATTGTCAAGGAAACTGTGCATGGGAAGTTTGGAGTCACAATGGTGTGGTAACACGAGAAAATCAAAGTGCCAGATACCCAAGCGTGAATGCCAAAATTCCTGATTTTAACCCACGAGGCTGTAATAAAGGGGTTCAACACTCTCAAATTATGTATGAAAAAGACCGAATACTTTACCCCATGCAACGCATAGGTGAGCGAGGTGCTGGGCAATGGAAACGACTTTCATGGGATGAAGCAGCCACTCAAGTAGCACAAACCATTTGGGACACCATGACCGATGAAAACATGGGACCTGATAAACTTCTTATCCAAGCAGGAACAGGGCTATTAACAGAAGGACGACGAGGCGCACCACTTCGATTTTGTACTCAATTGGGTGCCAGTAGAATTTACCCGGCTTCGTATTTAGGAGATATGTTCTCAGGTGCTTCTGTGGCGTATGGTGAGGGAAATGTAGGGTGTACTTACGACTTTTTATACCAAGTGAACACGGCCATTTTTTGGGGTGCAAACCCAAGCGTTTCACGAATTCCCGATGCCCACTTTGTTTGGGAAGGAAAATACAATGGCGCTAAAGTGGTTGTCATAACCCCAGAGTTTAACGCCAGTGCAAAAAGTGCCGATTTGTGGTTGCCAATTAAACCAGGTACGGACAATATTTTAGCCATGGGAATTATTCATATTATTTTAAATGAAAAACTCTACAAACCAGAATTTTTAAAAACCTATACCGATTTACCTTTTTTAGTGGATATTGAAACCAAAAAACTTTTACGACTTTCCGATATGCAAACACATCATGGGGAAGATAAAGACGACCACCGTGCGCAAGAACAATTTTACTGCATGAATAAAAAAACAGGAAAAATTGCCTTAATGCCAGGAAGTGAAGGCAGTAAAATTAAAAGTCTGAAACTCTCTGATTATGGTATTGACCCCGAACTTGAAGGCGTGTGGGAAATTGAAGTTGGCGAAGAAAAACGAAAAGTAACCACAGCATTTGAAATGCTCAAACAAAATGCCCAACAATTCACTCCACAATATTGTGCCAAAGAGTGTTTTGTCAATATTTCACCCAATGTCATTGTGGAGTTAGCTCATGATATTGCCCTACCAAAAGTCGTAGAAATCACTGCGGGATTCAGTTTAAATAAATATTTCAACGGTCTTTTATCGATTTGGAACATTGCATCAGTATGTGGATTAACTGGAAGAATGGGACCTTATGGTGGATTAAACACCGAAGGGGAATGGAGCTTAAGTGGGTTAGGTGAGCTTTCTGGATTTGCAGGAAAATACCAAGCACGATTTGGTTCGGGATTTGTCGGTGAGTTTGTTATGGGCAATGGACTTGAAACCGTCGATGAATATTTCAGCGATGACGACATTAAAAAAGCGCACCAATCCAATGGAAACAGCAGTGGGATTGACAAAAAAGAGTACTTAGCTATTGTCAAAGAACTGCTTAAATCGGGTGATATGAACGACGGTGAAAAAGGAAAAGGACATGTGCATTGGTCGCCTGAAGTGGCAATCTTAATTGCCGATTCACGTTTCAGACGAAACAAAGGCAGCAAATATCGAGAAGCCTTTTTAAAGAAAATGAAACACGTCACCGTAGTTGACTTTAAAATGAGTGAAACCGCCGTTTGGGCAGATTTAATTTTACCCGCCAAATCACACTACGAAGTGTGGGATATACGTTCATCCCCAGGATACCACCGATACACCAATCTTGCACAACCCATTGCAAACTTAAAACCTGTGGGCGAAGCCATGGATGAGTGGAGTATGTTTACCCTTATTGCCAAAAAATTAGAAGAGATTGCGAATCAATCAGAGAATATTGAAAAAGCCAAAGTGGCTGACGATAAACGATATGCACGAGATGGGTATCATGATTTAACCATTTTCCATAAAGAGTTCACCAACACCGATGAGGAGAGTGAATCGAATATGGAACCGTATTTGGGAACAGATAAACAAGCCGTCGAAGCAGCTTTAGAAAAATGTGATCAATACCAACCGCACACCATTGAAAAGATGTACAAACAAGGGGGATTTTTGCAACTCAATGAAAAAGGGGGAACTTCATCGACTCTGTACTCAGACAGACCGTACAATACGATGGAAAACCATCTTTATAAATTTGTTCCTTTTCACACCTTAAGTGGTCGACAACAATTTTATGTCGATGCTCCAATGTTTTTACGATTAGGTGCGCATACCAATACAGGATTAAAAGGGATTCGACCCGATAATAAAGATTTTCCATTTACACTGATGACACCGCATGCACGATGGTCGATTCACTCAAATTATAAAACCTCTCGAACGCTTTTACGATTGCAACGAGGAAAACCTTATGTGGCAATCAATCCAAAAGTGGCTCAAATCAAGGGAATTAAAGACGGCGATGAGATTCGAGTGTATAACCAATTGGGACAATTTTATGCCATGGCAAAAGTGAGTGCTTCGGCGCCCATAGATTCTATGGTGATGGAACATGGTTGGGAACCGTATCAATACAGAAATTTACAAGGTCATAATGAGTGTGTTCCAACGGCGCTGAATCTGCTGGAAATGACTCACGGTTGGGGGCATCTCAAATTTGGTGCTCTTTGGGACGGTAACCAATATGCGTATGATGGTGCTGTTAATGTTGAAAAAGCAAAAGCGTAATAAGGGAGAACTGTAAATATGTCAAAAAGACAATTAGCCATGGTAATGGACTTAAACAAATGTATTGGTTGCCAAACATGTACAGTTGCTTGTAAAACACAATGGACAAATCGAAATGGTCGAGAATACATGTACTGGAATAACGTTGAAACCTATCCGGGTACGGGGTATCCAAAAAATTGGATGCAATTAGGCGGTGGATTTGACGCTGCGG
>JBAYZM010000288.1:0-3071 GCA_041672515.1 Arcobacteraceae bacterium | reverse complement strand
ACCCCCTTACATAATGTAAGTGAATATATTTTTGATGAACAAAACCAAAAAGCCGAAGCAGAGTTTAATGTGGTTGAGGGAACTTTTAGAACCATTACGGGGAAAATTGGTAAAACCAATCCTGATAAATTTAAGTTACAAACCAAATCTGCTTCTATTGGTATTCGAGGAACAATTTTTGGAGGCGATGAAAACAAGGTATTTTGTGAAGATGGGCAGATTGCCGTTAATTCCAATGGGGTAGAAGTCATTGTTAATAAAGACGAAATTATTGAGGTATCAAACACTCAACCTCCATCAACTCCAAGAGCTGCAAGTAAGCAAGAAAAAGAAGCGGTCAAAGAAAACTCTGGTTCAAATGACCCCGATATGCAACAAAATGAGCAAGAAGTCGTTGAACAAAAAAACAGCGATACGACGGCAAAAGAAGAAACAAAACAAGAAGAAGCCACGGATGAAACTGCAATTGAAGAAGGTTCTTTTGAAGCCACCCCAACACCCATACCACAAGAAACTCCTAATATAGATAATGTGATTAAGAATGTTGAAAATACTAAAGCTGCAGCTAATGATGTTGAAAAACAAGATGTTCTATTTATCGAAAAAGAAAATGAAGAATCAAATGTTAATGAACCAGATGTTGACGAGCCAGATATTGATGAGCCATATAATGGCATACTTCTAGGAAAAGAATTGAGTTTTAGTGACCCAGGATACAACATCAGCTCACCTATTGAAACGAGATTAAGATTAACCCCCTTAGGAATACATGAAAATGGAAAAATAATAACTCAATTAGAATATGAAGTTGATTCGGGATATCAAAACTTAGCAACATTATATTTTGATAATACCAGTCATGCCTATAGTTATTCAAATTTAGAAACACAAGTAATCAGTTTTGATAAAACTTTTACCTATAATTCAGAAAATTATACAGTAACTGTTCCTACGTATATAACATACGACAATAAAGGAGAGTTTATAACCTTAATTCAAGGTTATGAATACTTGCGTGAAATTGGTCAAGATTTTTATACCTATGAAACTCAGAAATTAGCTTTCTTTGGGAAAAGCCCAACGATGAATTCTTTAACAAACAGTGTTTATAAGTACTCAATTCTTGGTGAAATGGAAATGGAAATCTACGGCGATAATAGTATCTATTCTACACTTACTCCTGAGCCTTCTGGTTTTATTTACCTCAATGGACTTAATCAAAGTGTCTTTTTAGATTCTGAAAAGTACATTAATTTATACAACCTTGTGAGCAACAACAACGATATAGAGTTTGGTTCCAATTTTAATGTCATGCGATTAAACGATGATGGTACAATTACAGGGGCAAACTACTCCATTGCTTTTGGTGACGGATATCAACATGGTTCAAATGACACCATCAGTGGTTCCTTGTATGGAAGTGAACTACAAGGTTTAGCACTGCAAGCATTAGGACAAAAGTTTCATCAGTTTGACAATGATGGAGAAACTTCTTTACTTTCAACTGCTTATTTAGTCAATAAAAATGCCATTACCAATGCCAGTAATACAGTTATAATGAATGGTTATTTAACTGGTTTTGCACTGGAGGGGGAATTATCAGGTTCTTATGGTTATATGGGAGGTTACGTCAGCGTAGATGAAAACTTTGGTTTTACTATTAATAAAACAACAGCTGGAATTACAGGAAGCAAAACCGATATAGCAGGATTATCTTGGAATATTAATGCTAACAATGATAATTTAAGCTCGTATTATATTGATAACGATAAATTTGGAGCATTATTTTCAACCTTTACAGTGCCTTCTAAAACACTTTACAGTAACAATGCGTGGTTTTTTTCAATACCTGATAAGTATGTTGCAACCAATAATACTATGGATTACGATGTAGATGATTACAGTTCTTGGGGATATTGGACGGCAACTTTGTTTGATAACCATACCACTAAAGAAAATGTCTTTTATGTAGATCAACACTCTACTTGGGTAGCGGGAGAATTAACTCCTACGTCAACTATTCAAAACCTCATTAATAGCTCAGCAACGTATAATTTTTCTGGAAATGTCTTAGGTTCGATAAGTGAAAATAATGGAATGGGAGCTACTCCTATTTTAATGGATAGCTATAATCGAGTTAATCTTCAAATTAATTTTGCATCTGGATTGTCGGGAGATATAAAATTTAAAGACGACTATAATCAAAAATGGCATGCTAGCATAGCCAGTGGAACGGTGACTACCACCGGATTTAACAGTACAGATATTTCAGCTGGTATCGATGATGAAGCTAATATTTCTGATGGTTCTATTAATGGTAAATTTTACGGTCCGAATGTGCAAAGTGTAGGTGGAAAATTTGAATTAAATTCTTCTAATAATGCCATTGCATCCGGTGTCTTTAAAGCTAAAAAACAATAAGTTTTTAGCTTTAAATTTTTATTTTTACCCTTTAGAAGTATGTTCAAACACGCCGTCAAAATTCATTGGCGGGGTTTGAATGTAGTGTTCACATCTCTCAATATACATCTTATAAATATTCTTATTGGTTTTTAAAGGATTACTCTCAAGTGTTTTAAAGGCTTCCAAAGCTTTTGTAAACTGTGAGTTTTTATACCATTCAATTGCCTCATGATAGGTTTCTAACTCCTCTTTTAATTCTCCTAATGCTTCTCCAAAATCTAAAACTTGCCAAATCTCTACGGGTTCCGTTTTCCCTTTAACTTTGACTAAATCTAAAAATCTTAGAATGTATTGTTCTTTTAAATTCTCTTTCATAAAGTTAGAAATATTGAGTTTAGAATCATAATATTTACACAACGATTCCAGTCTTGCCCCTAAGTTAATGGGATCTCCAATAACCGTATAATCGCTTCGTCCACTGCTTCCCATCTCTCCTACAACTGCCACACCACAATTTAAACCAATACCTATATCAATAGTAGGTTTTTTTTCACGAATCAGTTTTTCATTGAGTATTTTTAAATGTTTAATTTGCTCCAATGAAGCTTTTACGGCTTTATCTTGATGATTTTTCACATCACTTGGAGCATTCCAATATGCCATAATCG
>JBAYZM010000287.1:0-3078 GCA_041672515.1 Arcobacteraceae bacterium | reverse complement strand
GCTGATAACAAAAAATAAGGAAAGCAGATGACAAAGATGAAGTTTTTTATAGATACACATGACAAAAATAGTGAAACTTTTCCAGTTGGAATCACTCCAGAACAAATGGAGAATTTTTATAAGAAATATGAAGCTGCCTGTGAAGAAGAGGGTGTAGTTTCTCTTCGAGTACATGTAGGTTTTAAAGATGGAAAAGCATTTTGTTTTAATATGGCACCAAATGCTAAGGCTGTAGAAAGAGTTCATAAAAAAGTAGGATTACCTTTTGAATCTATTACAGAGGTTAATACAATTACTCCAGGTGATTTAGCACTATTGAGTTAATTGTTGTTTTTATATATCTGTGATGCCATTTTGTCATTACAGAAGGCTTAGAAAATAAAAAAGGAGATACAAGTGAATAATGATGATAAGTTTAAAATTGAGAGTATGGATGAAAGTAATTCTCAAAGACGCGATTTCATAAAAAAAGCTGGTGTAGCAGTTGCTATAGTTGCATTATCACCTACTCTTAGCACAATAACAGCTAGTGATGCTATAAAAAAGAATCTTGAAAAGGGTAAGATGAAGTTTTTTATAGATACCCATGATAAAAATAGTGGAACTTTTCCAGCAGGAATTACACCTAAACAGATGGAAGGTTTTTACAAAAAGTATGAAGCTGCTTGTGCAGAAGAGGGTGTGGTATCTCTTCGAATACATGTAGGATTTGAAGAGAGTAAAGCTTTTTGTTTTAATATGGCACCAAATGCGAAAGCTGTAGAAAATGTCCACACAAAAGTGGGATTGCCTTTTGAGACTATTACGGAAGTTACTACTATAACTCCAGCTGATTTGGCATTATTAAGTTAGCATATTTTCCTGTAATGCAATTTTTGCATTACAGGAAATTTAAAATCACAAAAAAATATTAAGATATTGAGATAATTCCTCGACCAAGTTTTAAATAACCTTGTTGTTCAAGTTTTTTAAGATTTCTGCTAACAGTTTCTCTAGTTACACCTATTATTGAAGCTATTTTATCATGGGTTATTCTTATTGTATCAAGCCCCTGCACATATAACCAATTTAATAACCGCTGTTCTATACTTGAAAATTTAATATCAGATAACAATGTTATTAGGGAGTTTAATCTTTTACCAAACATTTCCATTTTGAATTCTCTAAAGGACTCAGAATTATGTATTAGCCAAAGTATAGTTTCTTTTGGTAATAACCACCCTTCAATAGGGGTTATTGTTTCTGCTGTGGCAAGGGTTTGATTTTGGCTTATGGTACTAAATAAATTAACCACACATTGACTACCTGGATTTACTTCATAAAGAGTCATTTCTTCTGAGCCAATTTCTTTTGGTTGGATATATACTCTTACTACACCACTTTTTAAGAAAAGTACATGTTGACAAGTATCTCCTATATAATAAAGTATATGTTTTGAAGGCAAAACAATAGATTTTGCATCAGTTAAGATTTTTAATTTTTCTTTTTCGCCAATCTCTTTAAAACAATGATAATCTAAAAGTTCCATTGATAATCCTTTTTATAATTGAAAAGTAATTTTAACAAAATAGTTCCAAAAACTCTTTTATTTGGTTTCAATTTGTATACTCCTAATATATGCTGCCAATGCTTTCATTTGTCGAATAGATAAGCTATCCTTAAAATTAGGCATTGTCCCAATAACTCCTTTTTTACCATTTGTTAGCACAGTCATAACTAAATCATCACTATAGTTTTTTATATTTGGTGCGATTAGATTTATACCTTCACCACTATCATCATGGCATGTTGAACAAGTTTTCCATCCTTTTGGTTTTTTACCATTTAAGTCATTTGCTACATATTTTGCAACTTCTTTTGCTTCATCTTCTTTTAATAAACCAGCAGGCATTCCAGAAGGATATATAGATTTTAAATTATTAGAGCCATTATTTATCACATCTAAAACAGATTTTTTGGCAATCCTTTTTGTATGATTATGTGCTTTTTCTTTATTACCTTTTCCATCTTTTCCATGACAAGATGTACAGTGAACCAAGTATGTAGATTTACCTATATTTATAAGTTGTTCTGTTTTTGTCAAATTTGAAGATGCCTCTTTACCGAATTTGTTAAAGTGTACTAATTCTACTGCCATTAGCAATTTTGAGACTAATAGCGTAACAATTAGTGTTATACCTATAATTATTATATATTTCATATTTTTCTCCCATTTTAAATATATTTATGATTATAAATATTTTGGAAAAATTTTTATGTGAGTCTAATCACATAAAAAAAAATGAAAATAGATTAATATTTAATTATCAAAACCAAAGGATAATTCAAATGAAACTCTTTTTTATCGTACTAATCACACTAAATATTTTTGCAAATGATAAATTAGAACTAATAGATTTAGCTTATAAAAATGGCTTAGAACCTGTTCCTACAACTTTTGATACACTTTTATTAAAGTTAAAAATTGATTCAACTACTTTAACAAAAGAGAAAATACTTCTTGGGAAAAAACTCTTTTTTGAAAAAGATTTATCATTAAATAAAGACATCTCTTGTGCTTCATGCCATAGTTTCAATAAAGGTGGTGCAGATGGAATTAGTACCGCTATAGGACATAAAAAAAGAAAAAATCCTTTTCATTTAAATACACCAACAGTATTAAATACAGCTTTTTCAAATAATTATTTTTGGAATGGAAGAAGTAAAGCATTAGAAGACCAAGCAAAAGGACCTTTGCAAGCACCTTTTGAGATGTCTATAACTCCAAAACTCGCAGAAGAAAGAATTCAAAAAAAAGAAGAGTATAGAAAGTTATTTAAAAAAATTTATAAAGAGGATAATATTACATTTGAAAATATTGTTAACGCTATAGCATCCTATGAAAAGACCCTTATAACAAAAGGTAGGTTTGATGATTTCTTATTGGGCGATTTTAATGCTTTGAATAAAGAAGAGAAAGAAGGATTAACTCTTTTTATTTCTAAAAGTTGTGTTGGTTGTCACAATGGAATGGGACTGGGTGGACAGACCCTAAGAAAATTTCCCTTAACTTTTCATAAAGTTTGGAGCTTAAGTAAT
>JBAYZM010000286.1:0-3093 GCA_041672515.1 Arcobacteraceae bacterium | reverse complement strand
GAACTTAAAACGGTTTTAAATTTTTCCCAAGTAACATCACTGATTTTAGGGGCAATGACATATTTGTCTTCCCCTTTGTTTGTTTTGTATTTTGCTATAACGGAGCCTTGGGCATTATCGCCATGGCATTTGTTGCACCCTATTCCTCTTGGATTTTCATACAGCAGTTGCCCGTATTCATATTTGGTAATAAACGAATAATCAATAACCGTATACGCATTTAAAAAAGTCGTTAAAAATGTTAATAGTAATAGTTTGTACAACCTAAAACCCTTCTGTGTATTTTCTTAAGCGCCATTATAACTTCTAAAAAATTTAATTAACCTTTTCATAACTTCTTTTTAGCTAGACTACCCCTTTTTAAAAACATAATAAGGTTTAATTTCAATGAATATACTTGATGGAAAAGCATTATCCCAAAAAATCAAAGAAGAGGTCAAACTTGAAGCCAAAAAACTTCAAGACGAAAAGAAAATTACGCCTGGATTGGCGGTTATTTTAGTTGGCAATGACCCTGCGAGTGCTGCATATGTTAGCATGAAAAGTAAAGCTTGCAAAGAAGCTGGCATTTACTCCATTGTTCACGAAATGCCCGAAACTATCTCTCAAGATTCCATTTTAGAAATTTTATCCATGATGAACAAAAACCCCAATATTGATGGTATTTTAGTCCAACTTCCCTTGCCAAAACATATTGATACGACAGCTATATTAGAAGCCATCGAACCTTCAAAAGATGTGGACGGTTTTCATGCGTACAATGTGGGACGTTTGGTTTCAGGACTTGATTGTTTTATCCCCGCAACCCCGTATGGTGTTATGGAACTACTTAAAGAGTATAACATTGACCCAAAAGGAAAAGACGTATGTGTAGTGGGAGCTTCAAATATTGTAGGAAAACCTATGGGAACACTCTTGCTCAATGCCAAAGCAACCGTTACTACATGCCATATTTACACCAAAGATTTAAAAGCCCACACCTCTAAAGCCGATATTATTTGCGTGGGAGCAGGAGTGGTTAATTTAATCAAAGAAGATATGGTCAAAGAGGGTGCCGTAGTCATTGATATTGGTATTAACCGACTTGACAATGGCAAACTTGTAGGCGATGTGGATTATGAGAATGTGGCTCCAAAATGCTCATACATTACCCCCGTTCCAGGAGGTGTTGGTCCCATGACCATTGCCATGCTTTTAAAAAATACGATTAAAGCAGCCAAAATGAGAGAAAGTAGAGAAAAAAAATAAATGATTAAAAAGATATTTAATTGGTCATCTTCATGGACCGGAACCATCGTTATTGTTTTAACGATTATTTTCTTCGTGGCACAAGCGTTTGTAATACCCAGTGGAAGCATGAAAAACACTCTTTTAGTAGGAGATATGCTGTTTGTTAAAAAATTTGCCTATGGAATTCCCACACCCAGAATTCCATGGTTAGAAATTAAAGTGTTACCCGATTTTAACGACAATGGGCACTTAATCGAAGGACCTCGACCACAAAGAGGTGATATTGTCGTTTTCAGATACCCACACGATGAAGCCATTCACTACGTCAAACGATGTGTAGCAACGGGCGGTGACTTAGTTGCTTTAAAAGACAAACATCTTTTATTGCACCCTAAAGAGGGCGATGAGTATGTTTTAAAAAATTATCCTAAAGAGAATATCGTAACGATTATGGGAAAAATGTGGGTGGTTGATCCCTACACCAAAGAACATCCGGGTATTCACAACGATATAAGTGTTGAAGACAATGGCTACAATCCTCAACAACTCTTTGATATGATGCCCATACAAATCCCCGAAGATGAGTTTTTTATGATGGGTGATAACCGAGACCACTCCAACGATTCACGATTTTGGGGAACGGTTCCGTATCAATTTATTGTAGGAGAACCTTGGTTCATCTACTTTTCTTGGGATGACAACAAAGAGATTCGATGGGAAAGAGTCTTTAGAACGGTTGAGAGTTTAGAGCAAGATATGTTCGGAAAAGAGTTTGACGTTCAACATGAAAAAGGAATTTATTAATGAAATATTTTATCGGCGCAGACCATGCAGGTATTGATATCAAAAAATATGTGAAAGAACTTTTTGAAGCCAAAGGACATGAAGTAATCGATGTAGGTCCTTTTGATAAAGAACGTGTAGATTATCCTGATTATGCTGCTAAAGTGTGCCAAGAAGTTATCAGCCATGCAAACAGCAAAGGAATTTTAATTTGTGGTTCAGGTATTGGAATGTCTATGGCAGCCAATAAATTTGACGGCATTCGAGCCGCCCTTTGCCACAACGAATACTCAGCCAAAATGGCTCGAGAACACAACGATGCCAATGTAATTTGCCTTGGTGAACGAGTAAGCGGTTATGGCATGATTGAAGCCATTGTCAAAGCTTGGCTTGATGCCTCTTTTGAAGGCGGACGACATGAAGGAAGAGTTGAAAAGATTAATGCGTTGTTTGGAAGTTGTAGAAGTTGAGTGACAAGTGACGAGTAACAAGTTCTATTCTTCTTGTCACTCGTCACTATTTACTCGTTACATCTTCTCCATCAAATACCCATCTTCATTGTCATAATAATTCTTCAACACTTTTTTGATTTTAAAACCAAATTTTTCATACAATTTAATTGCACCCAAGTTGGAAACTTTGACTTCCAAAGAAAAAAATTTCTCTTTTAAATGTTCTAAACTGTACTCCAAAAGGCATTTGGCTAAACCTTGATTTTGAAATCTTTTTGAAACTGCCAATGAATACAAGCGAAAATATTTTTTCCTTGGTAACCACAAAATATATCCAGCGAGTTTATTGTTAATTTCCATTTTAAAAACGCTATTTTTCTTTAAATGATACCGAAACGACGCTTTTGACAAAGCAAAAGGGTCATTTTGGAAAATCTCTTGCTCGAGGGCATACAAAGCATTGCAATCTTTGAGTGTTGCTTGACGTATCATTTTTGATAAATCGTATATTTAGGGACTAATTTTTTGGGTCGATACGACATTTTGACTTTTTTAAGATTTTCAAATCCCATATCATCGCCGACATTAATATAATCAATGGCATACTTATTTTTTAAAATTTTGGTGA
>JBAYZM010000285.1:0-3095 GCA_041672515.1 Arcobacteraceae bacterium | reverse complement strand
CTTTCTTAAGTACAACCATGGTTGAGGAATTTGATCGAAAAGCATTGGCTAATGCCTCAAAAACACTTATAACACGCAGGTCCGAAATCCCCAAGCTTTCACCGGAATTTCTCGAGACTTTTAGCGTATATGCCCTTAAAGAGGCGATAGTTGACGGGGAAGAGGCAATTAGTGAGGGTAATCCTGAAGAACAGGACTACCATAAACAGGATATTCACGCCAAGTTTTATGCAAGATCAAGATATAACCGGCACAACTTTTTTATAGGCTCGGCTAACTGCTCTCAAAGTGCTTTCCATCAAAATGTGGAATTTCTCATCCAGATCGATTATCGGAAGAGAGGATTCAGGCTGGACCAGATTTTACAGGATCTTTTTGGTGAGGAAGAAAAGGAAAATCCCTTCGAGCTGATAGAGAACATTCCAATCGGAAAGACCGAAGATTCAACTATAGTCGATCAATTGGAAAGAGCGATAAAGCAGCTCTGTCGCATTAAGTCGCAAGCAATAATAACAAAGCAGGGGTATCAATATCAGGTCAGGATACAGTTTGACAATATTCCGCAGGGTGCAGATTTCAGCATAGATCTGTTAGCAGGCATCCGGCCACAAAAACTTGAGGGAACTACTGTAATTGAAAATATCGGCCTGGATCAGCTTGGCGAATTCTATAAAGTCACAGCAGCTTTGGGTGGCACTGAGGTTTGCCGTGTGATCAAAATCAAAACAGTCGGTATTCCAGAAGAGCGTGTCAGCGCTATTTATAAAAATATAATAAGAGATCCAAAAACCTTTTTTCAATACATTTCCTATATTATTTCTGAAGATGCCCTGCTTGCCTATTTTGATGAATATAACAAAAATGGTATGGGTTGTTTTAGTCTTGGTGGCAGCTCTGCAAGGGAAGCTGTTTTGTATGAAAAAATGCTAAAAGCGGCCGCAAGAAACCCGGATAAAATTCGGGACGTTGAAAAAATAGTAGAAATAATCGATGATCCTGCCATTATTCCTGAAATATTCATGGATGTATACGGAAAATTTGTTGGGGCTGTAAGAAAGGCGGCAAAATGATTGATCTGGCCCTCAAAGAGCAAGAGGTTTTATCAGACCTGGTCGATTTTCAGGTTGCTACTGTAGACAGGGTAGGTCAATTATATAAAACCGGATTTCGCAGAGTGCTGATTGCTGATGAGGTCGGGCTTGGCAAGACTCTTGTTGCCAGGGGTGTGATTGCCCGAATGGCAAGGTACTTCAAAGAGAGCACCGGTAAAGATATCTTCAAAGTGATTTACATCTGTTCTAATCTTAGTATTGCGGGTCAGAATTTAAAGAAGTTAAAAATTCATGATGAAGTGAAAATAGATGGCATTACCGACACACGGCTTTCGATGCAACACTTAAAAATCTTTGAGCAGAGGTATGATCCTGCAATACAAGAAAGCTTTATTCAGCTTATTCCATTGACTCCGCACACTTCCTTTTCAATGACTGGTGGTTGCGGCAGTGTCAGAGAACGAGCGCTCATATATTCCATAATTAAACGCCTACAGTTCTTCTCCTGTTATATGGAACAACTCAATGAACTCATGACTTCTTATGCCACCGTCAGCTGGAAGGATTGGGTATCATACTACGATAAACAGGTAATTGAGTGCGACCAGGCCAGTAAAGGCAATTACTTGGGTGCAATCCTTGAAATGGCAGGGAATTATCTGGAAATGCATCCGGAAATATTTCAGCTATCCCGTGATGTCTTTTCAAAAATGGCCAGATTGGGTTACAGCCAAACGCCGGGAGCTAACCGGCTCATACTCAAGTTTCGCAAAATGATGGCTGAAATCAGCGTGGAAATGCTTGAAGCCGATCTGGTGATAATGGACGAATTTCAGCGTTTTCCTGACCTTTTAAAATCTGAAGCAAATGATGAAAAAACCATGCTGGCAAAAAAGTTCTTCAAGTCCGAGAACGATGTTGCAAAACAGCCATATATATTACTGCTTTCGGCAACGCCGTACAAATTGTATTCTACGTTGGAAGAGATCCAGGAAAATCAAAGAGACGAGCATTACGAAGAGTTTAAGACTGTGGTTAAATTTCTTTTTGAGTGCAACCCTTGCCATTACAAAGACTTTATTTCTGTATGGAATAATTATTCAATTTGCTTAAATGAAGTGGTTTCCAAGGATCTGGCGTTAATCATTGCCCAGAAAAGGCAGGCGGAGGAGAAGCTTTATAAGGGCATATGCCGCACAGAAAGAATTCAGGTGCCTGGAGCGGAGGCGATGATAGATGCGGAAAATAATAACAGGGAGCTTAATATACACGAAGATGACATTTTGTCCTATGTAGAAATGGACAAAGCGGCACGTGCTGCTGGATTAGGCAATATCGTTCCAGTGGAATACATAAAGTCGGCACCCTTTATAATGTCTTTTATGCAACATTACAAATTGAAGCAGAAGCTGATTGAGGCAATGAAAAAAAATCCTCAATCCGTAAATTCGCTAAAAAGCCACCGGCTATGGATCAATCAGGGGAAAATTTCCCGCTACCAGCCTTTGGATGTAAACCATGCCCGTTTGAAAGGTCTTAAGAAAATCGCAATGCCGCAAAATGCGGAATACTTGCTCTGGGTGCCTCCCTCCCGGCCTTATTATGAACTTGAAGGGCCATTTACAAATCAAAAGGGGTTCTCCAAAACATTGGTTTTCTCTGCCTGGGAAATGGTTCCCAGGGCAATTGCTGCGTTGCTTTCCTACGAAGCGGAGCGTCTTTCAATAGGCAAATTAGTGCACCAAACACCTGACGACAGGCGCGAAAACCGCAGTTATTTTGCCAAAGTAAGGTTCCCGTCCCCAAGAATAACATTTTCCATGAAAGATGGCGCCCCAGCCAATATGAACCATTTATGCTTGCTGTATCCGTCTCCTTCACTGGCTTCCATGTACGATCCATTAGATTCCATGAACATGAAAAAAGGCCTGAAGGAAATAAAGCTGGATATAGGCCGGAAGATTGAAGAAGCTCTCGGCAAGTTTTCCTGCTATGAAAGAGAAGATCTTCCAAGGGATGACAGGTGGTACTTCATTGCCCCTG
>JBAYZM010000284.1:0-3122 GCA_041672515.1 Arcobacteraceae bacterium | reverse complement strand
AAAACCTATTAAACTCATCGAATTTAATGCCGATACCCCTACTTCGTTATTTGAAACGGCTGTTATTCAATGGGCAATGTTAAAATTTAATCAACTCAATGAAGCCAGTCAATTTAACTCATTGTACGAAGAATTACAAAACAATTTCAAACGAATTATTACGCTGAATTCAGATATTGAAAATTTTGAAGAGTATTACAACAAATTGGGTTGGAAAATATTGTTTTCAAGTATTCAAGGAAGCCTTGAAGATGAAAATACCACTAAATTGTTGCAACACATCGCTTCAGAGGCTGGGTTTCATACGGACTTTGAATACATGAACAATGTCAATTTCAGTGACGACGGAATTTTTAAAGAGGATGAAAACTTTGAATTTTGGTTTAAACTCGTACCGTGGGAAAATATTGGTATTGAAGAGAGCCAATTAGCACTCCTTTTAACGGAGATTATCAACAACCAAAAAGCGATTATTTTTAATCCTGCGTATACATTGATGTTCCAAAGTAAAGGGTTCATGAAAATATTGTGGGATTTATACCCCAATCATCCTTTATTGCTTGAAACTTCATTTGAACCTTTGGAAAATAAAAAACAAGTTGAGAAAAAATGCTTTGGACGAGAAGGTGCTAATACAACTATTATCAATGCCGATGGTTCGATTGATACTCAAAAAGACGGTGAATACGCCAATCATAAATCCATTTTCCAAGAGTTTGTAGAATTTCCACAAGATGCACAAGGCAATTACTATCAAGCAGGGGTATTTTATGCCTATGAAGCGTGTGGTTTAGGATTCAGACGAGGTGGAAAGATTTTAGATAATTACTCTAAGTTTGTAGGACATATGGTAAAAGAGTGAGCAGTAAAGGGAGAGTGGTAAGTCGTAAAAAGTAAGAGGTGAGAAGTAAAAGGCAAAAAAAGTCATATTATTTCACTACTCACTACTCACGTTAAGATACTGATTTAACTCACTTAAATCCACCGTCTCACTCAAATGTAACTCCAAATCCATAAGATAGAGATTTTCCAAATGAAACTGCTCTAATTTAACCATATCTTTAGGTGTCGTAATGATGGCGTACTTGGGGTACTCATTTTGAATCGCCCTAATCTCTTCTTGTGTAAACCGATGATGGTCTTCAAAGGCTATCAGTTTTACGGTATTGGGTAAAAATTCCAAAAGTCGTTTGGGTTTAGAAATACCGGTGAGTAAAATAAGTTCTGTGGGTAGCACTGAAACAACTAAATCGTTGTGTTTATAGGTGACTAGCCGTTGAAAATCAATGCCTTCTTGCAAAACTAAATCTGCTGTGGCATACATCATTTTAGGTTCTCTGTAGCCTCCACTGGGCAGACAAAACACATTGGTGGGCTCTATCTTGGGACGCAATAAAATATCAAATTTAGCAATATTGTATTTGCTAAATCCATCGTCTAAAAAAATAAGTGTACACCCCAAGGCTTTAGCTTTTTCAATCGCTTCAATTCGATTTTCACTGACAATGATTGTTGCATTGGGCAATGAACGTGCCAATAACATGGCTTCATCACCACTGGTTTGAATATCTTCTTCTATTTTTCCTTTGCAACTGACCACATAAAGCCCTTGAGAGTCTCTGCCATAGCCACGTAAAATAACACCTACATTGGGTTTATCTTTAGCTAAAAAAATGGTCATAGGCGTTTTTCCACTGCCTCCTACGACTAAATTGCCAATTGAAATAATGGGAACACCAAAATGAAGAGGTTTAGCAAAGGTGCGTTTAAAGATAACCACCAAAGTATAGATAAGGGTTAAGGGCAACAAACAAACGGAAAGAAGTTTTTGGAAGAGATTTGGGAAGAAGAGATACTCTTCTACCCATAAAGCAAAGCGTTGTTTCAAATTATATCCACGTTTGAGCTATGTCGATAATTTGATCACAAATGTAATTGACTTCATCATCTGTCAAGGCAGGATACATTGGCAACGATAAAATTTGTTGATACGACGATAAAGCACTTCCAAAAGCGGTAATTTTCAAATTATATTTTTGTTTATAATAACTCAATAAATGCAAGGGAATATAGTGCAACCCCGTTGAAATGCCTCGCTCTTTTAAGGCTCGTGCAAAGGCGTCTCGGTTTCGATTGATTTTGATAATATAGTGCGTAAAGATATGCTCTTTTTTATGCGGTGGTGTAATGATATGTTTAACACCTGCAAGTCGTTCTTCATAAATTTTGGCAATCTCTTTTCTTCGTTTGATAAATTTATTGGTTTTTTTCAGTTGTGAAAGAGAAAATGCCGCATCAAGTTCGCTCATATCGTATTTATGCCCAATATCAACTACGTCATAAATGTAATCTAAGTTACCATAATCATCGTATGTCGTTGTAATAGCATGTGTTCGTAAAAGTCGGGCTTTGTTGGCAAGTTCTTCATTGTTTGTAACAATGACTCCACTTCGGCTGACGGCATATTTGGAGTTTGAGGGATTGGTTGAAAAAATGGTCATATCTGCTTGCAATGATCCTACGGTGTCGTCGTTATAGGTCACTCCCAGTGCAGCTGTGGCATCTTCAATTAAAATAATCTCATACTTTTTAGCAATCGCGTATAATTTATTCAAATCAGGTGTTTGTCCTGCTACAAAAGTAATAATTGCCCCTCTCAGTTTTTTGGTTGTATTTTCCGCCAAGGCTTTTTCAAATTTGACCAAATCGATGTTCATGTCGTCCATGTTAATATCAATAAAAATTGGTTCGGCATCAAAATGTCGTACCACTTCAGGAATATTCACAAATGAGTTTACCGACATTAAAATTTTATCACCCCGTTTGAGTTCAATAGCACTTAACGCCAAATGAATGGCAGAAGTCGAGTTACATGTGGCAATGGCTTCTTTAGCCCCCACAAAATTGGCAATACTCTCTTCAAATTCTAAAACTTTTGAACTCTCTTTTTTGACATCAAGTACCTGCTTAATATGCTCTAATTCATTTTCATCGATTGATGGCTTGTAAAATGGTATTTCTTTCATAATTAGCTCCAGTTTATTGTTGCAATAAGAGGTAATTTCCCCTTAAATGCATTTGCTTTGATTCTATACGCTATGGTATCCAGTAATGACTCTTTA